>CAZMAC010000106.1:0-8594 GCA_964564085.1 uncultured Hyphomicrobiaceae bacterium | reverse complement strand
CGTTCCCCGCCTGCGCGGGGACAGGCTTCACGGGGCCGTGCTTCGCCTGAAAGCGCTCTAGCGAGACGACAAGAGGCCGCGTCTCGTCATTGACCGACATATCGTAATAGAGTTCGCAAATCCGCAAGGCATGATGGAACGCTTGCGCGCAAAGCTTGACCCCACCGCGCTCCTACAGCTATCAGCAGATTTGATTTACCGATAAGGTCGTGGCGCAAATGCATTATTTCAACTATCGCGGCGGCGTTCTCCATGCCGAAACTGTCAGCCTTCCCTCGCTGGCCGGTCAGGTCGGCACGCCGTTCTATTGCTATTCGTCGGCCACGCTAAAGCGGCATTACAAAGTCTTCGCTTACTCTTTTGCAGGTCACGACGCGCTGATCTGTTATGCGATAAAAGCGAACTCCAATCTTGCCGTTCTACGCACGCTCGGGGAAATGGGCGCGGGGATGGATGTTGTCTCGGAAGGCGAGCTGCGGCGCGCCCGCGCGGCCGGCATTCCCGGCGAACGGATCGTTTTCTCCGGCGTCGGCAAGACGGATGCCGAAATGGCCTATGCGCTGGATGAGGGCATTTACGCATTCAATGTTGAGTCCGAAGCTGAATTGCGGGTCATGTCCGAGGTCGCCAGCGCGAAGAATATGACCGCGCGCATCGCATTTCGCGTCAATCCGGATGTGGACGCCAAAACGCATCATAAAATCTCTACCGGCCGCGCTGGCGACAAGTTCGGCGTTCCCTGGGCCGAAGCGCCCGGCCTTTATACGCTCGCCCGCGATTTGCCCGGCATCGAGCCTAACGGTGTGCATATGCATATCGGCAGCCAGATCACCGATCTGACACCGCTTGGCAATGCCTTTGCGCTGATCGCGGAACTGGTGGGCCAATTGCGCGATAGCGGGCATCGAATGGACTTTGTCAATGTCGGCGGAGGCCTTGGCGTTCCCTATCGCGACGATGTGGAGCCGCCCCCTCGCCCCGAAGTCTATGCCGATACTGTTCGGGAAAAGCTTGCCAGCCTCGATTGCAAACTGCTGTTCGAGCCGGGACGGATGATTGCCGCGAATGCCGGTATTTTCGTTACGCGCGTCATTTACGAGAAGAGGACCGGCGGTAAGCGCTTCGTGATCGTCGATGGAGCGATGAATGACCTGATCCGGCCGACGCTTTACGAGGCCTATCACGAAATCTGGCCGGTCGAAGAGGCCAAGCGTTCTTCGCCGCGCGAGGCTGCCGATGTGGTCGGTCCGATCTGCGAAAGCAGCGATTATTTCGCCAAAGAGCGCCCGCTTCCGCCCCTGGCAAGAGGCGATCTGATCGCGGTCATGACCGCCGGGGCTTACGGCGCCGTACAGTCTTCAATCTATAATAGCCGCCTGCTCGTGCCGGAGGTTCTGGTTGATGGCGAAAATTGGGCCGTCGTGCGCGCACGCCCTGATTATGACGAGATGTTGAAGGGCGAAAATATTCCGGACTGGCTCGCAAAGTCATAAAATTCATTTCGAAACAGGCCACTTAGCCGCAAGATGAACGGCGAGAACGCTGCTATGTCGCAATCTGTTGTTGCGGCGCATTGTTGTGTTATCCTTTTAAGTCGGTAGGAAGTTACAGTGGTTGGAGAATATGGACGGCGTTTCGTCTCGTAATTACGCACATGAATTGAACCGAAAAGTGCGGCGTGCCCGCTTTGTTCTCATCCTGGAAAGGTTGTGGCCAGCGCTTTGGGCACCGATCAGCGTGGCCGGTGTCTTTCTGTTATTGTCGATTTTCGGATTCTGGCAGTATCTCGATCATGAAATCCATCGCGGCGTCCTGTGGGGCTTTGGCGCCGCGTTGGCTGTGTCCTTCTTCCCGCTGATCCGGATTCGCTGGCCTAGCCGCGACGAAGCCCTCCGCCGGCTTGAGGCCAAGGCGGGCCTGCCGCACCGTCCGGCAAGCTCATATCACGACACGCTCGCTGGCGCGGGGCCATCAAACACGACCAACCGGATCTGGCAGGCACATCGCCAACGCCTGTCTCGCCTGTTTGCCCGATTGAGAGCGGGCTGGCCGCATCCGCGCATCGATCGGTGGGATCCGCTGGCCTTGCGCACGCTTTTGCTGTTGCTGCTCGCCGTCGGTTTTGTCGCCCATCACGATGATGCGGTTAACCGAGTCAAAGCGGCTTTTGAGTTGAAACCGCAAAGCTCGGCCAGTCTTCAACGCCTCGATGCCTGGATCACGCCGCCGGTTTACACCGGCCGTCCCCCCGTCATGATCGCGGATGGCTCCCGGCAGAGTTTGCCGAATGAAACACCGCAGACGCATTTCAAAGTACCGGAAAAAAGCGAGCTTACGGTTCGGATCAATAGCGACGGCGGCTCGCAATTCTCATTGCGGATCGGATCGCAGGCTCAAAGCGAAGAGAAAAAGCCGGTCGCGGGCGAAGACAAGGCCGACGGCCTGATCCTTGCCAGCATGGAAGGCAATGACGGCGGCATTGCGCAGTTCAAGGAAACGCTGTCGAAGCCTGCGCAGATCGAGCTGCTGGAGGACGGGACGCCGATTGCGAGCTGGACCGTCGATGTCATCGAAGACAAGCCGCCTCATATTGCGCTGACTGAACCGCCGGCGGAGGCCCAGCGCGGATCGCTGCGCTTCAAATATCATGTCGAAGATGATTATGGCGTGCTTTCGGCGCAGGCGAAGATCTCGCGGGCGACCGGCGCTGAATGGGACGATGGTGAGGAGCGTCCGGCGGACGTCAAGCGCCTTGGCGAAGCGCCGACTATCCCCTTGACCCTTCCGCGCGCCAACACGAAGCAGGGCGACGGCCAGACCTATCGCGATCTGACGGCGCATTTTTGGGCCGGCTTACCCGTCACCGTTACGCTTGAAGCGCGTGATCAGGCAGGACAGATCGGCCTCAGCGACCCGCAAAAGCTCAAACTGCCGGAGCGGTCTTTCAACAAGCCGTTGGCCAAGGCTCTGATCGAGCAACGTAAAAAGCTCGTGGACCGTCCCGACAGAAAAGACAGGGTGGCAAAGGCGCTCGAAGCGCTGACGATCGCGCCGGAACTATTCACGCGCGAGCTTTCGGTCTATCTCGGTATCCGGACAGCTTTCTGGCGGCTAGATGCCAGTACCGATACCACTTCACAGGAAAGCACGGCGAACCTGCTTAGGGATATCGCTGTCAAAATCGAAGATGGGGATTTGTCGGATGCCGAGCGCCGTCTGCGTATGGCGCAGGAAAAGCTCATGCGCGCGCTGGAGCAGGGTGCATCGGATGAAGAGCTGAAGCAGCTGATGAATGAGCTGCGCACGGCGCTGAATGAATTTCTTCAGAGCATGGCCCGCCAGGCACAGCAAAATAACGAATTCAACCCGGAAAATCAGTATTCACCCAACCGGATGATCACATCCCAGGATCTGGAGCGATTGCTCAACCAGATCGAGGATCTGGCAAAGACCGGATCGCGGGACGCCGCGCGGCAGATGCTCAGCCAGCTGCGCGATCTCCTGGAGAATTTGCAGCCCGGCAATCGGCAGGCGAACCAGCAGGCTCAGCAAATGATGCAGCAACTGGATCAGCTCAGCCGCCTTATCCAGGAGCAGCAAAAGCTTTTGGATGAGACCTATCGCGCTCAGCAGGAGGGTCAGCAAGGTCAACAGGGGCAACAAGGCCAACAAGGTCAGCGCGGCCAACAGGGGCAACAGGGCCAGCAAGGACAGCGTGGCCAGCAGGGGCAACAGGGCAATCAGCAAGGACAGGGCCAGGGCGGAAGCCCGTTCCCGGGGCTTCGTCAGCAGCAGGGCGATTTGCAGCAGCAGCTTCAGCAGTTGATGGACCAACTCCGGGGCATGGGCGCTCAGCCGCCGAACCAGCTCGGCGGGGCCGGTCAGGCCATGGGCAATGCCGGAGACGCGCTGGGCGAGGAAAATCCCGGACAGGCGACCGAGCAGCAAACGCTTGCGCTCGACCGATTGCGGCAAGGCGCTCGCTCACTGGCCGAACAAATGATGCAAGGCATGGGTCAGCCCGGTCAAATGGGTCGGGCGCTCGGCAGCAACGGAAATCGTGATCCGCTCGGCCGTCCGCTTCCGACCCAAGGGCTCGATGATGGCGACTCGGTCAAAGTCCCGGAGGAAAGCGACGTTCAGCGTGCGCGCCAGATTTTGGAAGAACTCCGCCGCCGTCTGGGAGAGCGCGCCCGTCCCCTCCCCGAACTCGATTACATCGAACGTCTGATAGAACGGTTTTAGAGCGCTTTCAGGCGAAGTGGATACCGGTTCGCCGCTCGGAAAGCGCGGTAAAACAAACAGTTAGAGCCTACGCGCCGACACCGTCGGAGCGGATTAGGTTCTAGCGCATGGCACTGAAAGCGGCCCCGTGAAAACGGGGCTGCCTAACGGCCTTCCGTAAGGCCCGGACAGCACCGTTTTCATCCGAGACTGTCGCGAATTATTGGTTCCGGTCAAATTCCAGTTCGATCTGCGCGACATTTTCAGGCGGCGACACAAATTCCAGAGTAAAGCTGGTTGCGGCGCGTGGGCCAAGTTCGTCTTCGGGCACCTCTGCCGCGGCGCTGACGCTATCGCTTCCCCCAGCATCGCGGACATTGACAAGAACGCGCGGAATTTTCACTGCCTGGTCCGTTACATTGACCACCTGCCCCGTCACCTCGATCATTGGCTTGCCGTCGGCTGTCGTCCAGCGGTAGCGGACATCGGCAAAATCGACACCGGCTTCCTCCACGGCAAACCCTAAAGTCTTATAAAGCTGGGTCGTGCCCGGCAAGGCGATCATGACGTCCTGGCGGAAGGCGACAAATGTGAAGATGATTCCGCTGATGACCGACAGGAAGACGGCCCATGCCGCCGCAACGGCCAAAGTCCCGCGGCCATGCTTACGATCATAGGGTGCAATCTCGGTGTTTTCGGATGGCTCCGGCTGCAGGTCGGCGAAATCATCTTGAAGATTTGCCTGCGGACCGGCGTCATCAGAGTCCTTATCGAACTGCTGATCGTAAAGCTTTGTAAAATCGTCGACCGAGTCGCGAAAGGGCTCATCGGCTGGCAGTGCCGCACTTTCGGGCGCGCCATCCTGGCTGTACGATCCGAGCACATCGTCCGCTTCATTGCGATATTGGCTTTCTTCATAACGGCCGCTCCGCTCGTCAATGCTTTCGCCGTCATCGTCAAAACTGCCAGTCGAGCCCCAAAGGGGAATCTTTGCGTTTTTACCGCTTAGACGGAATGGCGGGTCTGCGTTTTCCTCTTCCTCATCTTGCGGAGATTGCGGGTCCGACCGGAAATCCGTGAAGGCATAGCCGGAAGCGTCCGTCTGATTTTGAAAACCCGGTTCCTGGTTCCGATCAAAGCGGTCTGCGAAATCTGCAACCCGATCCGTCGCTTTCTCCCGCAAATCGGTGAATGCGCTCGCGCGAAGCTCCGATTCAAGCTGGCTGAAATTTTCCGCACCGGCCTCGTGCAGAAAATCTTTCGCCGCATCCGGATCCTCAGTAGGATGCTCCAGGGCATATTTCAAAGCGTCGCGGATTTCGGACTCGGTATCTTTCGGCTTGGAGTCGTCCGCGCTTGCCGCCTCAGCGCCGACAGTTTCGGCCTTTGAGCGCCAAGGGCGCAAGAGACGGGCGGCCCAGCCTGAACCGCGTTTCTCATCCGAACCGGCAGCGATCTCATCGCGACCGCGCGGCTCCGGTTGGCTTTGCTCGCTCTCGAGAAAGCTCAACCCCTTGGCATAAGAGTCGTCATTGTCTTGAGGGGGGCTTGAAAACCGTATTTCTGTGCTGGCCTCCGGCTCGTCGTCCCAACGCATGTCACGATCACGGCTCTGCTCGAAATCGGGTGCTTCTTCTGCAGGGGCGTCGTAATTGGCGGATTGCGGATCTCTGAGCGAGGAGATCGCCGAGGAATAAACATCTTGCGTTGACGGCAAGTCGATCTCTCGCGGCTCGGTGTCGGTGTCCATATCCGAGACAGGATTTCGCCCGGGCACATCATCTTCCCAGACGCTGTTCCAGCTTTGTCTGCTCAGATCCGCCTCATGCTGCGAGAAATCCTCCTGCGCCTGTACGTTGCCGGGATCATACGCACTGTTCTGAGCTTCGTGCGGCTCCGCCAACTCCAAAAGCTCTTCATCTTCGACATCGGGCACGAGCTGCCACTGATGGCCGCAGCGGGCACATTTCACCGGCCGGCCGCCTTCCGGTATGGCCTTGTTGAGTTTATACCGGGTCGAGCAGGCAGGGCATTCAATGAT
The DNA here is from genome assembly GCA_964564085.1 of uncultured Hyphomicrobiaceae bacterium. Taxonomy (GTDB): domain Bacteria; phylum Pseudomonadota; class Alphaproteobacteria; order Rhizobiales; family Rhodomicrobiaceae; genus JAHQVI01. The sequence continues at coordinate 2,329 of CAZMAC010000106.1, read as the reverse complement.
GTGAGACACGGTATTTCCCTTTAACCGAGAACATGGATATATGCATCGCGAGTGATTAAATCCCGTCTTTGCCGAAATCCATTGATATAAGAGAGTCGGTTCCGCATAAAGACCGGCATCTTAAGCTGTTAATCGTCTCTTGTTAAAAACGTTTGGGAGCTGTCGTGATAAGACTTGAAAATGTGGGCCTTCGCTATGGGCTTGGCCAGGAAGTCCTACGCGACGTTAGCTTCCATCTCCTTCCGGGATCATTTCACTTTTTAACCGGCTCTTCGGGCGCGGGAAAGACTTCTCTTTTAAAGATCTTGTTTATGTCGCTCAAGCCGACTCGCGGCCTTGCTTATATATTCGGCAAAAACGTCACCCGTGCAAATGCTGAGCAACGCGCCGGATTGCGCCGCCGGGTCGGCATCGTCTTTCAGGATTTCCGCCTGCTGGACCATATGACGACCTGGGAGAATGTCGCACTTCCGTTGCGCGTTCATGGAAAAAAGCAATCAGAATACGCCGAAGATGTGACCGAGCTGCTGAAATGGGTCGGTCTTGGCGAGCGGATGCATGCCTATCCGCCCGTTTTATCGGGTGGGGAAAAGCAGCGCGCGGCCATCGCGCGCGCCGTTATCGGCAAGCCGGAGCTCTTGCTTGCCGACGAGCCGACAGGTAACGTCGACCCGCAGATGGCTCGCCGGCTTCTACGCCTTTTCATCGAATTGAACCGGCTCGGGACATCCGTGATCATTGCGACGCATGATTATCAGCTTCTGACGCAATTTCCTGCGCCGCGGCTGGTACTCGACAATGGACGGCTGAACATTCATGGCTGAGGATAATGAATAACCAAGCCCTCGACCGCCGCCTGCCGGCCATTATGCAGCCGGACATGCCGAAGAAGCGGCGCTTTTCTCCGGGCAAGGCGCCGATCGTGCCGCCTGCCTCGGTCACTGGCCGCTCGCTGATGTGGGTGATCGCGATCATGGCCTTCCTGTCCTCGCTGACTGCGGGCGCGGTCTATATGATCAACGACTCAGCCTCCGCCTGGCTGCGCGATGTGGCGACCGAAGTGACCGTTCAGGTCACGCCGGAACAAGGGGCTGGCGAGGACATCGATCAGCGCGCACAGGAGATTGTCGCCTTTCTGACGGGACAAAACGGGGTGCGCAATGTTTCACTCCTGACCAACGATCAATCGGTAGAGCTGATCGAACCCTGGCTTGGTGAGGTCGCGGGCATTCAAGATCTTCCCTTTCCGCGTCTGATCGCGGTGCAGATCGACCGTGACAATCCCCCCGACATTACGACGCTTCGAGCGGCTTTGACCAACAAATTTCCGACCGCAACACTCGATGATCACCGAACCTGGCAACAGCAGATCCGAAGGGTCACGGGGTCTTTAGCATTTGCCGGCTTTGCCATCATCTTGTTGGTGGCAGCGGCCACTGTCGGGATTATCGTTTCGGCGGCGCGCAGCTCGATCGCCTCCAACCGCGATATCGTTCAGGTCTTGAATTTCGTCGGGGCGGAGGAGCGGTTCATCGCTCGCCAGTTTGAATTGCATTTTCTCAAGCTTGGCATTATGGCGGGGATCATGGGGGCAGCGGGTGCCGCCCTTGTCTTTCTTGCATTGCCGGTGATAACGGATTTTCTCAGCGGGGCCGCAACACAGGCTGAACTTCGCCGACTTGTCGGGGCGGGCCAGCTTGATGTGTTCGGATATCTAAGTTTGCTGCTTGTCGTTATCGGGATCGCGGTGATCTGCTCAGTAACATCCCGAATCGGCGTTCGCCGTATTTTGAACGCTCAAAACCAATAGCTCTTTTCACAAAGCTGCTGATAGAAATCCGTTCCGATGCGGCCTAAGGCATATTAGGAAAACAACGCATTATCATTGACATGAATAGTGCAACGAATATTCCGGTTGACGTGAAAAAGCCCAGACGGCATCTGCCCTGGTTGAGACTGGCGCTTGGCGCGATAGTGCTTGCCGGGATCCTGATCCTTGCCGGTTTTCTTTATTTCGCCAGCTTGATCGAGGCGGAACCGCTGACGAATGTCCAGGACGCCGATGCGATTGTCGTGCTGACCGGGGGGGAAGCGCGGATTCCGATGGCGATCAAGCTGCTCAGTCAAGGCAAAGGCCAGCGTCTTTTGATCTCCGGCGTCAATCCGATCACGACGCGTAATGAGCTCGCCTCGCTCGCGCCGAACAGTAAGCGCTGGTTTCGCTGCTGTATCGATGTTGACCAGGTCGCGCGAGACACGGTTGGAAAGGCGGATGAAACGCGGGCATGGGTGAATATTGGGGGGGTTTATTCGCTGATTGTCGTGACGG
>CAZMAC010000105.1:0-8727 GCA_964564085.1 uncultured Hyphomicrobiaceae bacterium | reverse complement strand
GCTTCCAGTCGCCATCGACAGACGGAAAAGCTTCAAGAACGACACGGATCAGCATTGCAAAACCCGCCACTTTCGGCGCGGCGGCAAAGAAAGCCGTCACAGGCGTTGGAGCGCCCTGATAAACGTCCGGCGTCCACATATGGAAAGGCACGGCCGAAAGTTTGAAGGCGACACCCGCCAGAATGAAAACAAGACCAAAGATCAGGCCAACGGAACGCTCGTCGGCCTGAAGCACCGACGCGATGCCTTCAAAGCTTGTCGTGCCCGTGAAACCATAGACAAACGAGCAGCCATAAAGCAGCATTCCCGATGACAATGCGCCTAGAACGAAATATTTCAGACCGGCTTCAGCTGAGAAAAGCGAGTCTCGCCTGAAGGCTGCTAGGACGTAAAGTGCCAGGCTTTGCAATTCAAGCGAAAGATAGAGCGAGATCAGATTATTCGCCGAAGTCAGCAGCAACATCCCGACTGCTGATAGCAGCAAGAGCACATGGAACTCGAATTTCAGGATCTTGGCATCTTTGAGATAGTCAAAGGACAGGATCACGGCAAAGGCTGAACCGCCAAGTATGAGGAGCTTCATGAAGCGCGCAAAATCATCCACAATGATCGCGCCGTCGAATAGTTGCGCCGTACCAGGAGCCTGCCGGATGATCAGCACGCCGGCGATGATCATAAACAAAATCGCCAGCCAGCCCGCCAACTCGTCGTCCTCGCCGCTGCGGAAAACGCTGATCATAAGAAGCAGCATCGCGGCGCAAGCGAGAAAGATCTCCGGTAAGATCGGTGCCAAATCCTGAAGAGCTGGCAAAGGCATTATTTTTTCTCCACAACAGCTGCAAATTCAGCCTGCTGAGCAGCTTTGATGTCCTGCTGATAATCAGCAATGAGCTTTTCGACCGAAACGGCGGTAACATCCATCACGGGTTTGGGATAGACGCCGAATAGAATGGTCAAAATAACAAGCGGTGCGAGAACGGCGACTTCGCGCGGGCTGAGATCAAGAATATTTGCCAGACTTTGTTTCTCCAGCTTGCCGTAAATCACCCGGCGATAAAGCCATAACGCATAGGCAGCTGACAGGATGACGCCCGTTGTAGCGAAAAGCGCAACCCATGTGTTGACCTTGAACGCGCCGGTCAGCGCGAGGAATTCGCCGACGAATCCGCTCGTGCCTGGCAGGCCGACATTTGCCATCGTAAAGACCATGAAACAGAAGGCGTAGAGCGGCATGCGGTCCGCCAAACCACCATAGGCTGAAATCTCACGTGTGTGCATCCGGTCGTAAACGACGCCTACGCAAAGGAACAGAGCTGCGGAGACAATACCATGGCTCAGCATCTGGAAAATGCCGCCTTGTATGCCTTGGGTTGTGAGCGTGAAAACACCCATAGTCACGAAGCCCATATGGGCAACCGAAGAATAGGCAATCAGCTTTTTCACATCCTCCTGCGCGAAGGCAACCATCGAAGTGTAAATGATGGCGATGATGCTGAGCGCGAAAACCAGCGGCGCGAGGTCGGCCGAAGCGACAGGAAACATAGGGATGGAGAAGCGCAAAAAGCCATAGCCGCCCATTTTCAGCAACACACCCGCCAGAATGACGGAGCCTGCCGTTGGCGCTTCGACGTGAGCATCGGGAAGCCAAGTATGAACCGGCCACATCGGCATTTTTACCGCGAAGGATGCAAAAAAAGCGATCCAAAGCCAGAACTGCAAATCGGCCGGGAAGCCTTCAAAGGCCGCACCCGCAGCTGTTTGCTTGGCTCCAAGGAGAACTGTGATATCAGTGGTACCTGCCTGCCAGTACATCGCCATGATCGCGAGCAGCATCAGCACCGAGCCGAGCAGCGTATAGAGGAAGAATTTAAAGCTTGCATAGACGCGCCGCTTGCCACCCCAGACCCCGATAATCAGGAACATCGGGATCAGACCGCCTTCAAAGAACAGATAGAACACGATGAGATCGAGAGCGCAGAATACGCCGATCATCAGCGTTTCCAACACAAGAAAAGCAATCATATATTCCTTGACGCGCGTCTCGATCGATTGCCAGCTTGCCAGGATACAGAGCGGCATCAGGAAAGTCGTCAGAATGACGAACAGCATGGATATGCCGTCGACGCCGACATGATATGTTATTGTGCCACCGATCCAGTCATGCTGTTCGACGAACTGGAAATCCGCCGTCGTCGGATCGAAATCGCGCCAGAGCAGGAGCGAGACGGCGAATGTAACGATCGTCGTCCACAGTGCGATGTAGCGTGCGTTGCGCTTGGCGGCCGCGTCATCACCCCGCAGCACAAAAATGAAAAGCGCGCCGACAATCGGCAGGAAAATGACCGTGGAAAGGATTGGCCAGCTCGTCATTTGGATCAGAATCCTTTCCAGAACTGCGCCCAATAGACATAGGCAAAATAGCTGACGATCAGTGCAATTCCGATCAGCATAACGAAGGCATAGTGATAGACAAATCCCGTCTGCAGCCGGACAACGCGGTTGGTGATGTCAATGACGCGCGCCGAAATACCGTCAGGCCCCAGCCCGTCGATAATCGCGCCATCGCCGGTTTTCCAAAGTACACGCGACAGCCATTTGAAGGGACGCACAAAGATCCAGTCATAAAGCTCGTCAAAATACCATTTGTTGTAGAGGAAAGTGTGGATTGGCTTGAAGGTTCGCATCGCCCAAGCCGGTGTCGACGGCGCGTAGATATAGGCGAACCAGGCGAGTGCGAAACCGGCGGCCATCATTATGGTCGGCATCCACACAACCCAGGCCGGGCTGTGATGGGCTTCTTCAAGAATATGGTTTTCCGGGCCGGTAAACAAAGAGGTGCGCCAGAAGGATGCGTATTCTTGACCGATGAAAAACTCTTTAGCAGCGTAGCCAGCTCCTAAGGCACCAATTGCAAGAACAACCAGTGGGGCGAGCATCACCCAGGGTGATTCATGGACATGGTGGGTATCTCCGCCATGATGATCCCCGGCATGTTCATGTTTATCGGCCGCTTCGTCATGATGGTGGGCGGACTGCTTTTCATGACGCGGTTTACCGAAGAAGGTCATGAAAATCAGCCGCCAGGAATAGAAGCTGGTCAGGAAGGCGGCAATCACAAGCAGGATAAAGGCGTAATGCGCAACGTCCGTGTGCGCAGCATGAGACGCCTCAATGATCATATCCTTCGAGAAATAACCGGCCGTAAATGGAAAGCCGGTCAGCGCCAAAGTGCCGATCACCATCATGGCAAAGGTGATCGGTATCGATTTACGCAAACCGCCCATATGACGCATATCCTGCTCGTGATGCATGGCGTGGATAACCGACCCCGCACCGAGGAACAGAAGCGCTTTGAAAAAGGCGTGAGTGAAAAGGTGGAAAATCCCGGCCGAATATGCCCCGACACCGAGCGCGACAAACATATAGCCGAGCTGCGAACAGGTTGAATAAGCGATGACGCGCTTAATGTCATTCTGTGCAACACCGACCGTGGCGGCGAAAAGGGCGGTTGTTGCGCCGATGGCTGTTACGACCTGAAGCGCAACCGGCGCCAGTTCGAAGAGCGGTGAAAGGCGCGCGACCATGAAGACACCGGCAGTCACCATTGTCGCGGCGTGGATCAGAGCCGAGACGGGCGTCGGGCCTTCCATGGCGTCAGGAAGCCAGGTGTGCAGCAGGAATTGCGCGGATTTACCCATCGCGCCGACAAACAGCAAAAGGCAGATAACCGTCAGCGTATCAAGCTGATACCCAAGAAAATCCATGGTCGTGCCGACCTGATCGGGGACGGAAGCAAAAATGGCGTCAAGCGAGATCGTCCCGAATACGGCGAAAGTCGCGAATATGCCGAGCGCGAAGCCAAAATCGCCGACACGGTTCACAAGAAAAGCCTTGATTGCCGCTTCATTGGCCGACCGCTTATGATACCAGAAACCGATCAAGAGATAGGAGGCAAGGCCCACACCCTCCCAGCCGAAGAACAGCTGCAGGAGATTATCCGCCGTCACCAGCATCAGCATGGCGAAGGTGAACAGCGACAGATAGGCAAAAAAGCGCGGCTGCCCGTCGTCGTCGGCCATATAGCCGATTGAGTAAATGTGAACGAGCGCCGAGACAGTATTTACGACGACCAGCATCACCGCTGTCAGCGTATCGATCCGCAAGGACCAGACCGCCTGAAGATCGCCTGAGGTTACCCATTCCAGGATCGGTATGCGCAGATCGTCGCCATTCAATCCAACTCTGTATAACGCGATCCAGGACAGAACGGCGCTCGTCGTCAGAAGCGTGCTGGTCAGGATCCCGGAGCCCTTCGCACCGAGCCAACGACCGAAAAAACCCGCCAGAAGCGCACCGATCAAAGGCAGAAAGACAATCGCCGGATAAAACATGCCGCCCTACCCTTTCATCAGACTAACGTCTTCAACAGCGATAGAGCCGCGAACCCGGTAATAGACAACGACAATGGCAAGGCCGATCGCCGCTTCAGCGGCTGCAACGGTCAGAATTAACAGCGCGAAAATCTGCCCTGTCAGATCACCGAGGAAGGATGAAAAGGCCACGAGATTGATGTTCACGGCGAGCAACATCAGCTCTACCGACATCAGTATTACGATGACATTCTTACGGTTCAGAAATATGCCGAACACCCCGATCGTGAACAGGATCGCGCCGATGCTGAGATAATGAGGCAGTCCGATGTCCATTATGATCCCCGCATCCCTGGTTCAACCCATTCCGATGCCCTGGCCGGATTGGACTTCTCGGACCTCGATGGCTTTAGCCGGATCGCGCGCGACCTGCTCGCTAATATTTTGACGTTTGACGCCAACGCGGTGCCGAAGTGTGAGGACGATCGCGCCGATCATAGCGACGAGTAGAATTAACCCGGCAAGTTGAAAGAAATAGGCATATTTTGTGTAAAGCACACGGCCAATGGCCTCGGCATTTGTAACGGCATCAGCGGAGGGGATCGGTTCGACAATTCTGAGCGAGCCTGCGGGCGCGATTGTCCAGGCACTGACGACCATCAAGAGCTGCAAGAGCAGGATGCCGCCAATCAAAGCACCGATGGGTACATATTTGGTAAAGCCCGCGCGCAGCTCAGCAAAATCGACATCGAGCATCATCACGACGAACAGGAAAAGCACCGCCACTGCACCGACGTAAACAATGATGAGGATCATCGCGATAAACTCCGCGCCAAGCAGCACGAAAAGTCCAGCCGAATTAAAAAAAGCCAGGATCAGAAAAAGCACCGCATGAACCGGATTGCGCACACTAATCACCATGACGGCGGATGCGACCGTCACAATGGCGAAAATGTAAAAGAAAAATCCGGCAATGGTCATAGGTCAGACCGTATCTTTTCTTGTCTCAGCTTGTAGTTTGAACGCCGCACGCAATGTTTTTGGTGGACTTAAAACGCGATTTTTTTTAACCATATAACCGGACGCTCCACCAGCAGCCGATCTTATAATTTATGAGCTGAATGCAGCAAAAGGGTTAGCGGTAGGGCGCATCCAGTTCAAGATTTTTCGCAAGAAGCCGCTCCCAGCGGTCGCCATTGGCCAGAAGTTTTTCCTTATCGTAAAGCAGCTCTTCGCGGGTTTCGGTTGCAAATTCAAAATTCGGGCCTTCAACGATGGCATCGACCGGGCAAGCCTCCTCGCAATAGCCGCAATAGATGCATTTCACCATGTCGATGTCATAACGCGTCGTCCGGCGCGTGCCGTCACTGCGGCGAGGTCCCGCTTCGATAGTAATGGCTTGGGCCGGGCAGATCGCCTCGCAAAGTTTACAGGCAATGCAACGTTCGGCGCCATTTGGATAGCGGCGAAGCGCATGTTCGCCCCGGAAGCGTGGAGAGACGGGGCCCTTTTCAAAGGGGTAGTTCACCGTCGCCTTTGGCTTGAAGAAATATTTCATGCCCAGCCAGAAGGCCGAGAAGAACTCAGCGAGCATGGCGGATTTTATCGATTGCGCAAGGCTAGCCATAAGTCAGTCCTTTAGGGCGCAAGTTGAAAATATTGAAGGACGCCCGCTACGATAACAACCATCGCCAGAGAAACCGGCAGGAACACCTTCCAGCCAAGCCGCATAAGCTGATCATAGCGGTAGCGCGGAACGATTGCTTTCACCATCGCGAAGAGGAAAAAGGCAAAGCAGACCTTCAGAACGAACCAGATAACCCCTGGCACCCAATTGAACGGCGGTATGTCAAAAGGCGGTAACCATCCCCCCAGGAACAGAATGGTCATCAGCGCGCACATCAGCGTGATCGCAACATATTCCCCGAGCATGAAAAGCAGATATGGCGTTGAGGAATATTCGACCATAAAACCGGCGACCAGTTCCGACTCTGCTTCCGGCAGATCGAAAGGCGGGCGGTTCGTTTCAGCCAGCGCTGAAATGAAGAAGATGATGAACATCGGAAAGAGCGGCAGCCAATACCAGCCGAACAGCCCGTATTGCGTATTCTGCGCCTGTACGATACCGCTCAAATTCAACGTTCCGGCGCAGAGCAGAACAGTAATGATGACGAAGCCAATTGAGACCTCGTAGGAAACCATCTGTGCTGCGGAACGTAGCGCGCCGAGAAACGGATATTTCGAGTTCGATGCCCAGCCGCCGATGATAACGCCGTAAACACCGAGCGAGGAAATCGCGAAAATATAGAGAATGCCGACATTAATATCGGCGACCACCCACCCATCGCTGACCGGGATCACCGCCCAGGCGGACAGAGCGAGAACCGTGGTTATGAAGGGAGCCAGCAGAAAGAGAAACCGATCCGCGCCTGCGGGAATGACCGGCTCTTTCAGAAGGAACTTGGCAAAATCGGCAAAGCTTTGAAGAAGACCATAAGCGCCGACGACGTTCGGTCCGCGCCGAAGTTGCACCGCCGCCCAGATTTTCCGGTCGGCAAGCAGAAGATAGGCGATGATCAGTAGCAGCGAGACGATCAGGCCAAGGCTCTGCACCACGATAATGAAGAGCGGGAAGCCGTAATGTGTCCAAAGCTCAGCCATCGGTACCCGTCGCTCCGTGATGCTGCTCGCGCGCCAGGGCCGACAGCTCATTCATGATCGCCGAGGCCCGAGCAACCGGATTGGTGAGGTAATAATCCTCAACCGCAACACCGAATGGACTGTCATCCACTGTTACATCGCCAGCTGCAAGCGCCTCGATATCGGATAAATTGCCCGGTGCGATTTCATTTGTCGCAGCCAGATGCGGGTATTCGGCATAAAGTTTGACACGCAGTTCGGCGAGACTATCGAAAGGCAACTTAGCCCCTAACGGCTCTGAAAGAGCACGGATAATGGTCCAGTCTTCGCGTGCATCGCCTGGGGGGAATACGGCGCGCGGCGCGATCTGTACGCGGCCTTCCGTATTCACATAGGTTCCGCTCTTCTCGGTGTAGGCTGCCCCAGGCAGGATGAGGTCCGCAAAGCGAGCGCCGCGATCGCCATGGCTGCCCTGATAGATGACAAACGCATCGCCCGTCCGGCTCATATCGACTTCATCCGCGCCGAGCAGATAAAGCAGTTCGATATTGCCTTCGCTCGCTGCATCAAGCATGGCGTCAAGCGCCAACCCGCCGTCTTGCGGCACGAAGCCCGCATCAAGACCACTGACACGGCCAGCCGCGCCATGCAGAATATTAAAGCCGTTCCAGCCTTCATCGACGCGCAGCATCCCGAGGTTTTTCGCGGCCTGCGCCCCGAGTTTTACGATGCCGGCCCCATCAGGTCGCATCACAGCGGCCTGACCAAGAATGATCATCGGGTTTGTCGAATCTCGCAAAACCTCGGCAAAGGGATGCTTCCCTTCGGCGATTTCGCGCAAGGTCTGCGGACCAGCTCCGAGATAGTCATATTCGTAAGTGAGATCGGCTTGCTGGCCGATTAAACCGACCTTGAGCCGCCCGCCACGATAGCCCTTGAGAATTCGCGCATTCAGAACCGCAGCTTCCAGACGCGGATTTGTACCGACAAGCAAAATCCCGTCTGCCTCGTCCAGACCAGCGATAGATGAGTTGAAAAGATAGCTGGCGCGACCTTGAGCCGGATCAAATGGGGAGCCGTCCTGGCGGCACTCCAAATTCGGCGAACCAAGAGCGAGGAACAGGGACTTCAGCGCATAGATTTCCTCGACGGCAACAAGATCGCCTGCGATCGCACCGATTTTCTGAGCCCCTGCGGCTTTCACACGATCGGCAATCTCGGCGAAGGCCTCATTCCAAGTCACTTCATGCAGCTTGCCGTCTTTGCGGATATAGGGCCGATCGAGCCGCGCGCGCCGGAGACCGTCCCAGACGAAGCGCGTCTTGTCTGAAATCCATTCTTCATTCACGTCGTCATGGTTGCGCGGGAGGATGCGCAAAATTTCGCGGTCGCGTGAGTCGACCCGGATATTCGAGCCGACCGCATCCATCACATCGATGGTTTCGGTCTTGCGGAGCTCCCAGGGCCGGGCCTTGAACGCATAAGGTTTAGAGGTCAGCGCGCCAACCGGGCACAGATCTATGACATTACCGGACAGTTCCGATGTCATGCCTTGCTCAAGATAGGTAGTGATCTCCATATCCTCGCCGCGCCCGATTGCGCCAAGTTCGGAGACGCCCGCAATTTCGGTCATAAAGCGGACGCAGCGTGTGCAGTGAATGCAGCGCGTCATGATCGTCTTGATCAGCGGGCCGATATTCTTGTCCTAGACCGCACG
>CAZMAC010000104.1:0-8865 GCA_964564085.1 uncultured Hyphomicrobiaceae bacterium | reverse complement strand
GCATCAGACCGAAAAGTGCGAAGCGGTTTTCGGATAAATCTGATGCCCAGGCAAAAATTCAAAACCTCGTGGGCCTGCCCAGCGAGGGGCTTGCTGCTGGACGAATGGAGGGCGACAAATACACATATGTCACCCCGGATCCCGGACCAAGCCCGGGACAGGCAGCCGCAGGGCTTGTCCGGGGTCGCGTGAGATGGTTCCGGAAAGGAACCGTTCCAGTGAGGGGGTTGGTCTTGGAAAAATGAAAGATCTACTTCCTCAGCGGTCCGACGATATCGGCGAACATGCCGCGAAGATCGACGGTAGAGCGGACTTCGAGATCGTCGAAATTCGCTTCCAGCCATTGCGCCGCTGCGCTGCGTCCGATATCGCGAAGATGGGTCAGGAAATCCCATTCGGTATTGAGCTTGGATGAGGCGCCGAGCTCAAGCATTTCCTCGCCGGCCTCGATAATGTGAATTTTGATCGGCCGGTATTCGCTTTCCTCAAGCTTGCCCTCTTCGAGCAGCTTACAGACGAAATCGATCAGCCTCAGTTCTTTCATCAGTGAGCTGTTGAAGGTGATTTCATTGACGCGGTTCTGGATTTCCTGCGCGCTGCGCGGCGTCTTTTCGCGCAGGAGCGGATTGATCTGCACAATGACGATATCATCCGACGGACTCTCATCGATAAAGGGAAAGAGCACCGGATTGCCCATATAGCCGCCATCCCAATAGGGCACGCCGTCGATCTCGACCGCGTGAAACATGAAAGGCAGGCAGGCCGAGGCCATGACCACATCGAGCGTGATCTCATCGCGCGAGAAAACCCGCACGCGCCCGGTCTGCACATTGGTCGTTGAGATGTAGATCTGCATGTCCTGACAGTCGCGGACCTTTTCGAAATCGATGAGATCCTCAACCAGTTTGCGCAAGGGGTTAAGGCCGAACGGGTTGACGTCATAGGGGGAGGCAAGCCGGTTCATCAAATCGAACCAGACATAGCCGGGCGACATATCCAGCGACCAGTTGCCGGTCATCATATCGAGCGGACTGCGCCGGATCGGGCTGGATTGACCCGCCGTCGAAATTGCGCGCCAGAATTGTTCAAGCGCAACGCGCGCGCCCGGTGCGCCGCTGTCATACATGCCCTGCGAGGCAACGACTGCATTCATCGCACCGGCGCTCGTCCCGGAAACGGCCTCGATCCAGATGCGGTCGTCCTCGAACATTTTGTCCAGAACGCCCCAGGTAAATGCGCCATGCGATCCCCCGCCCTGCAAAGCGAGATTGACGGCTTTGGCGTGGCGCGGGGCGCGCCCGGCATTTTTAGCCATGGATGACCTCGGAATTTGTGGTGGTGAACGGCATATGAGCTGGCGGTCCTTTGAGGCTGAAGCGGAAGACAGGGAAAATGTGTTTCTATACGAACCTAATCGATCTCATGGGGATTGCATCTCAACAAGCATCAAATTCCAGCGATTTTGAGGGAGGTGCTGCTTGCCGGCCGGCCGGCGCGCTCGTCCTGTTTGATTTCACCGGCCCGCTCCGGTAGTTCTGGAAAGGGGCTTTGAGAAAGGAGACGCGCGTGGCGCTCGCCGACCGTATTCGATACGCTCCCCTTGTCTACGATCCGGAAATGGCGGAGCGAAACTCTCGGGATTTGCAAGGCAAGCTCGGCCAGCTTGAAGGCGGGGACGCGCTGGCGGCCCTGCTCGACGCGCAATCTCCCGCAGGCCAGCTCATCACCGGAATCTTCGGGACGTCGCCTTACCTCTCGCGCCTGATTTTGTCGAACCCGGCCGAACTTCGGCGCGCGCTGCAAGCCGAACCCCAGGACTACCTGCAGCAAAGCCGCGACAGCCTTTACGCCGCGATGACGGAATGTCGCCGTCAGGATGAGGCCATGAAGCCGCTTCGCGAAGCCAAACGCCGGCTGGCTCTGCTCACGGCGCTTGCCGACCTTGGCGGGGCCTGGGATGTCCGCGAGGTCACAGCGGCGCTTTCCGTGGGGGCGGATGATCTGTTGGGTGCTGCCATTCGCCTGCTTTTCCGGTTCGCGGCGCAGCAGGGGAAATTCGAGCCTCTCGATGCGGAAAAACCGGAAGCCGATAGCGGTTATATCGTTATTGGCATGGGCAAATACGGCGCCTGGGAGCTTAACTATTCCAGCGATATTGACCTCATTATTTTCTACGATCCCGCAAAAGCGCAGCTTTCCGCCGGAGTTGAGCCAAGCACTTTTTTCGTCCGGTTGACCCGTGATCTCGTCAAGCTGATGACCGAGCGGACGCCGGAGGGCTATGTGTTTCGCACGGATCTGCGCTTGCGTCCCGATCCGGGCGCCACCCAGGTCGCGCTCTCGGTCGATGCGGGGCTGCATTATTACGAGACGGTCGGCCAGAATTGGGAGCGTGCCGCTTACATCAAAGCCCGCGCGGTGGCCGGAGACCTGACTGCCGGGCAAGCGTTTTTGCAGGAGCTTTCGCCCTATGTCTGGCGGAAAAATCTCGACTATGCCGCGATTGCCGACATCCACGCGATGAAGCGCCAGATCCATGCGCATAAGGGACATGGCGAAATCGCCGTCGAAGGTCACAATCTGAAACTGGGGCGCGGCGGCATACGCGAAATCGAGTTTTTCGTACAGACGCAGCAGCTCATCGCCGGGGGACGCCAACCGGAACTGCGAACCTCACAGACCTTAAAAGCGCTTGATGAACTGGCGTCGCGGGGATGGATCGCGCCGTCGGCCGCCGAGCAAATGGCCGAAGCTTATTGTTTCCTACGCAGTATCGAACACCGGCTGCAAATGATCGATGACGAACAAACCCATTCCCTGCCGTCAAAGCCCGACAAGTTTGAACGAATCGCCCGCTTTTGCGGCTATGAGACGGCAGAGACGTTCGCCAAGAGTCTTTGCCAGCGGCTTGAGACGGTGCAGGGTCATTATGCGGCGCTTTTTGAGGATGTGCCCGCCCTGTCACGCTCTTCTGCGCCGGGCAGTCTTGTTTTCACAGGTGACAGCGACGACCCCGAAACGGTTAGCACATTGGCCGAGATGGGCTTTTCCAGTCCTTCCTCAGTTATCAGTACTGTGCGCGGCTGGCATTTTGGACGCTATCCTGCAACGCGGACGGCGCGGGCGCGTGAGAGATTGACGGAGTTTCAGCCGCTCTTGCTCGAAGCGCTGTCGCGGGCCGCGAACCCCGATCTTGCGCTTGCAACCTTCGACCGCTTTCTGGCCGAGCTTCCGGCCGGCATTCAGCTATTTGCGATGCTGCGCAATAACCCTGCGCTCCTGGAATTGCTCGCCGACATTATGGGAACTGCGCCCCGTCTTGCCCGGCTTGTGAGCCGCCGGCCGAGGGTGATGGATGCAGTCCTTGATCCGGGATTTCTCGGAGAGCTGCCCAAGCCAGAAGAGCTTGCAACGCTCATCCGGGAGCAGTTTAAGCAGGCGCGAACTTACGAGGACTGTCTGGATCTAGCGCGCCGCACAGGACAGGAGCAATCATTTCTCATTGGTGTCCGGGTTTTGTCCGGTTCCATTCCAGCGGAAGAAGCGGGCTTTGCTTATGCCGCGCTTGCCGAACAGCTTGTTGCCGGTTTGCAAGCCCAGGTAGAGACATTGATGAATCAGCAACATGGGCAGGTTTCTGGTGGGGAATTAGCCGTTATTGCTATGGGCAAGCTTGGCGGCCGTGAGATGACGGCCAATTCCGATCTCGATCTGATCATCATTTATCGTTACGCCAACGGCCAGAACCCGTCCTCCGGCCTGAAGCCTCTGGCGCCAACGCAATATTATGCGCGTGCAACGCAACGGCTCATCAGTGCGCTATCTGTACCGACAGCGGAGGGTGGCCTTTACGAGGTGGATATGCGCCTCAGACCCTCCGGCAAATCCGGACCGGTCGCAACGAGCCTTTTGAGCTTTATAGGTTATCAGAATAAGGAGGCGTGGGTCTGGGAGCACATGGCGCTCACAAGGGCGCGCGTCGTCTCCGGCCCTGACGCATTGAGGAACGATATTGAGGCCACGATCCATGATGTGCTTTGCCGGGAGCGCGACCGGGCAAAAATTGCCGAAAGTGTCCGCGATATGCGTCAACGCATTGCTCAGGAGAAAGGCTCCAAGGACCTTTGGGATCTGAAATATGCCGATGGCGGACTTGTCGATGTAGAGTTTATTACGCAGTATTTGCAGTTGATCCATGCAGTGGGCTATCCAGAGGTGCTCGATCAGAACACCCTGACTGCATTGGAAAAAATGCGCGCCAAAGATTTGCTCAGCGAGAGCAATGCGGACATTTTGGTGCATGCCGCTCACCTCTATCATAGCTTGATACAGATCATGCGCCTTTGTCAGGAAGGGCGTTTTGATCCGGACAAATCGCCGCCGGGGCTCAAGGCTTTGCTGAGCCAGGCTGCAGGCGTCGGGGATTTTTCCGATATTCCTTCGCTTCTCCAAGAGATGCAGGCCGCGGTGGCTGACTGTTCGCGCAGATTGATCCAGTAGCTCATGCGCAGCGACGGAGTTCGAGACAATGTTACGTATCAAAAACGATGACAGGCGCTGAACAAAGCTCTTGGCCGGAGTTGGACAACAACCGTAACGCGCGCCGGTGTTGGCGGTCTAAAACGCGGAAGGATGGCGCTGGCTTGCAGAGGCAAAATCCGCTTTCAAAAGAGCAAAGCGCCGGCCTTCAAGATGTGTCGGAAGATGACGCAGCGCTTGTCTCGCGCACAGCCGCCGGCGACCGGGACGCCTATGCGGTGCTCGTACGCCGGCATCTGCCGCGCGTTATGGCGGTAACGCGGAGGATGCTGGGTAATGATGCGAATGCTGAAGAAGCAGCCCAGGAAGCTTTGCTTCGCCTTTGGACTCATGCGGGCAGTTACAGACCTGAGCTGGCCCGCCTTACGACATGGCTGACCAGGATCACTGCTAATATTTGCCTGGACCGCTTGCGAAAACGGGAGGAAGACCCGTGGCCTGAGAATTTTGATATGGCGCTGGCACCCGGTCAGGAGCAGACAGTCATGGCAAATCAGGTCGCAATGAAAGTCAATGAGGCGCTTCAGAAACTGCCTGCAAGGCAGAGGCTGGCTTTGATCTTGTGCCAATATGAAGAATTGAGCATGGCGGAGGCCGCCAGTGCTATGGATACAACGCCCGAAGCGATCGAGTCGCTGCTTAGCCGGGCAAGGCGAAGCTTGAGACGAATGCTTGAACCGGAATGGCGTAATTTACTTGCCGGGGACGATCGCATTTGATGATTTTTGGACCGCATATGAACACAAAATATGACCGGGAAGACTTGCTGAGCGAGCTGAAGGATACGCTCGAATTGATCGGTGCTAAGCCTGAGAGCTGGCCTTACGGCTGCCGCGCGAGGCTCTCGGCGTTTGTGGAAAGTGATGAAGAAGCTGCAAGTCTCTACGCCGAGGCGAAAGCTTTTGATCACGTGCTATCCCGCGCTCCTCTGGCAAGCAGACCTCACCCGGAAATGGAGGCGAGGATTTTTGACGCCGCTATGCGCCTTCCCCAGGATCAGACTTTCGATGAAGAATGGGTGGTAAAGGGGAATGAGGCATTGCAGAAGGTTCTTATACCGCACGCGGTCTGCTGTCAGGATAATCGTGCAATTTGGGCAGGGGCTGCGCTAATGGCAGCATCTTTGATTATGGGGATCTATATCGGTATATCCGGGAATGTTGTTCCAACATTACGTGGTCTTGAACAGCTGGCAGCCAACGATGCGGAAGCTGGAATTGCGCTTTCCGGATCGCTTTTTGGACCCAGTGAGCTGTACGGTGAAGGTCAGCTATGAGCGCCGTATCAAGCGAAAGCGGACAGGCTGTCTTGCGGCGCACACCGCGCTGGGTCTGGGCTCTGCTCACACTGTCCCTTTCGCTCAATCTGCTCATTGTCGGCGTTGTGTTGGGCAGCATATGGGCGGTGCGCAAGGGCGGATATTGGCAAGCGCCGATCGCCTTCGAACGCAGCCAACGCTTCATAGGAGGGCTGCCGGAGGCGCGTCGCCGTGAGATCAGGGCGATTTTCTTCGAACACCGACCAAATCTTAAGACATATTGGCAAAATGTTCGTCAGGCGCGGATCAGAATTGCACGATTAATTGAGGGTGGACCATATTCGCGGGATGCACTTAACGAGGCGATGACCGATCTATTTAAAAAAGAAGAAAATGCAAGGGTGGCGGCGAAGCCCATGATTACGGCGATGCTTGCGAAACTGAACGCCGACGAAAAGGTTCACTTCCTGCGTGTATTCCTGCCCTATTTGGATGAAGCGCATTCCTTTCCGAACGCCCCATCTGCAGATTAAGCTTTCCGTCGCGGGCAATTATTGTGTCTCGCGATGAGAGGAATTTTTCCAGTTGATCCCTAGCTCGCGCGAAACATCCTCAAAAGCTGACGCCATTTCTTTCGCTCCGTCCAGTGCAGCGTGATAATCCATTTTCCGGTCTGTTGCAGCAATCAGAGCCGAAACGACGTTATTCCGGCTTGCAACAGGGTTGCGTTCATATCCGCGGCGTTGGAAGAAATTTGCTGTCGGCACTTTTTTGCGCATCGATTGCGGCATCGAAATCATGTCGAAGCCGTTGCCATCGCCAGTAAGATTGAGCATTTCGAGTTCGGCAGCGGTTAGCGGTTTGTTGTAGCCCAACCTTCTGGCGTATTTGATTGAGTTTAGGAGCTTTTGTGTTTGAAGAAGCGGCCCGATATCGACATCCAATATCAATGCATGAAGGGCTTGGGCTTTTGTACGCTTGGACGCGCGAACATGTGTTGACCAGCGATATGGCATACTTTGAGCATAACGTATCATCCGCTTTAGGCGGTCGATCTTATACTGCAGCCCCTCCAGGCGCGGCCCTGCAGCTGCTTTGGCCCTAATCTCAAGTTCGGCCGCGAAGTTGCGGCCATATTTTGAAACAAGGCCGATCGTATTCGCTATAAGAAGCTGATTATAGCCAAGCGCTGTACTGATGGGTTGACGGCGTTTCTTCTTTGACTCTAGCCCTGCCTGAACATCATGGGTGCCGTTGCCGCTCGCCTCAAAGCCGTAAATTCGGATAGCCTGATCCGGCCGGATACCTGCCGCCAGTGCTGCGCGGGCGTAGGCACGTTTATAATCTAATTCGTTCCGGGGACGCTCAGGGACAAAGCGAAATTGCTGTTTAGCGTGAAGTAAAAAATCTCGAACGACGGGTAGTGTCGTGCGCTTCTGCAGTCTTCCGAGTTCGGAGGCACGAGGAATAAAGGACGGAAGCTCTGGCCGATTCGGACCCGAATAGACAGGTGGCTGGTCGAGCACATAATCGTTGAGAACGATCTTTGAGCCGCGGGCGCGTTTTTTCCTGCGCTGCGAGCGCTTGGAGGCAATTGCGTCCCAGTAATTTCCTGCCTCGCGCTCATAGGCCTTTCTAGCCTTTCGGTAAGCGTCGATTTCGACAAGATAATCGGAAACGGCTCTCCTTTGATCCGCTGTTTGAAATTGCTGAACAGGAAGCGGCGGGCTTTGAGCCTCGCTCTCAGAAGTATGGCTAAGGGCAAATATTATGGCTACTAATAGAATTTTTCGCATGGCTTGAACGCCCTATTATCGAAATCTCACCACGCATTACAAGGTGACGGATAATTCTAAGTCAAATTAGAGAATGGTAAACCTTTAGCGAATCTGGACTTCAAGCGCTAACGGGAGGGTTTGTGTGTCACGCATCACGACACATATTCGTTTCTGGCACCAGGGCGGTTAGAGCGTTTTCAGACGAAGCATGGCCCCGTGAATACGGTTGTTGCTGCGCACATTTTTAGCTTTTCCGACGTGTTATCAGGGGGATGTGTGAAATATTTTCTAACCGAGTTTTCGTAGTGACATGTATTTGACTTTTGAGTAAACTACTCAACGATAATTCTAGACCGCTTTTTTATGGCGAAATTCGATCCATCACCTTAAACTGTCGCTGCATCGCAATGAGTTCCCGAAAGCGGATGGGATCAGTTAGCTGCGCGATTTACTTCTCGGCTTTCACCGATCGTTCATCCGCTTTTGGTCAGATTAATATTCACCCAATTAGGGGATTGGGTGAACCTCTCGTGAATTTGCGGTGTCATAAATCGCGAGAGATCAAGCTGATTTGGGTTCTTGGAGGACAAATGATGAAACTGCCAACATTCTTAAAAGCCTCTGCGCTTGTTTTTTTGCTGGGAAGCTTTGCTTTTTCTGGCAGTGCTTATGCTTACGATGACGACGATCCTGGTGACGCGGTTGTTGGAATTATCGGTGAAGTTATTTCCGGCGCAGTTGAAGCTGAGCAGGCAAAACAAGAGAATAAAGAACTCGACCGTCGGTGTAATCGTTGGCAAGCAAAATGCGATGATGGCCACGGTTGGGCCTGCCGCAAATACGATAATCGTTGTGACGATTGAAAGCTGGACATAAGAGCCTGACCCAAAAGGTTCTTGCGCCCGCTACATTTGCATGATTCACCGTTCCAGATGGGACGGCGGGGTGACTCTGCATATGGACGGACGAGCGTCGAACTTTGTACGTCGTGAAGGTGGACGGTTTCCGAGCGATATGACGGATGGGGAATGGCACGGCTGAAGCCGCTAATCCCGGATGCTTCGCCGGGCGGCGGGCGGCCACGCAAGACGGACATGCGTTCGGCGATGAACGCGATCCCGTATTTGCTGCGAACCGGATGTCTACTGTGAGCGACAAGCGCTCACAATTGAGCCGCAAGCTTCACGGACTCGTCGACACTGAAGGGCTGCCGATCCGCGTGGCTGTCCATTCCCCTAGTGTTCCCCGCCTGACACATGATTCCCATGTCGCCGCAAATCAGTCAGGTTG
>CAZMAC010000103.1:0-8939 GCA_964564085.1 uncultured Hyphomicrobiaceae bacterium | reverse complement strand
CAGACTCCTGCTTTTCTTTAACTATGACCGTGAGCTGAGAAAACGGCTTTACGATCCGGCCGATACGGCCCCGCGCTCTCGGCTGCCAGCGTTTCATGATCAGATTTTTTCCGACATGGGCTTCTGAAACGACCAAGCTATCGACATCAAGGCTGTGATTGTTCTCGGCATTCGCCACCGCGGACTCAAGAGTCTTCTTAACGTCCTTGGCAATGCGCTTGCGGGAAAACGTCAAGTCAGCGAGGGCCTTTTCTACTTTCTGCCCTCGGATCATTGCGGCAACCAAATTGAGTTTCTGCGGGCTCACACGAATATTTCGTGTGATGGCTTGCGCCTGATCCTCTGCGAGCTGACGTTCTTTCTTGGCCTTGCCCATAATTACTTCCTTTTGGCCTTCTTATCCGCCCCGTGACCATAATAGGTCCGCGTCGGAGAGAACTCGCCAAATTTATGCCCGACCATATCCTCGCTCACCAAAACCGGAACATGCTTTTGGCCGTTATAGACACCGAATGTGAGGCCAACGAACTGGGGCAAAATCGTTGAACGCCGACTCCAGATCTTGATGATTGCATTCGAGCGCGCTTCACGCGCTTTGTCGGCCTTCTTCAACAAATAGCCATCAACAAACGGGCCCTTCCAGACAGATCGTGCCACGTTCTTCTCCTATTTCTTCCGCGCGTGTCGGCTACGGACAATATATTTATCCGTTGCTGCGTTGGAGCGCGTCCTCATGCCTTTGGTACCTTTACCCCACGGCGTCACAGGATGTCGTCCGCCTGAGGTTCGTCCCTCGCCGCCCCCATGCGGATGATCTATCGGATTCATCACCACGCCGCGCACGGACGGTCTTTTTCCAAGCCAACGCTTGCGGCCGGCTTTACCTATGCTGGTATTCGAATTGATCGGATTAGAAACCGCACCGACCGTCGCCATACATTCAGAACGAACCATGCGCGTTTCGCCGGAGCTTAATTTCAGAATTGCATAGCCGGCATCGCGGCCAGCCAGTTGTGCATAGCATCCAGCCGCTCGCGCCAATTGCCCGCCACGTCCAGGCTTCATCTCGATATTATGGACGATGGAGCCGATCGGCATATTTGCCAGAGGCATCGCATTGCCCGGCTTCACATCCACCCGGTCGCCCGATACAACCTTATCGCCAACGGCGAGACGCTGAGGCGCCAATATATAAGCCAGCTGACCGTCTTCGTACCGGATGAGCGCGATGAAGGCCGTACGATTAGGATCATATTCGAGGCGCTCGACCGTCGCCGGAACATCCATTTTTCGGCGTTTGAAATCGATCAGCCGATAATTTTTTTTGTGGCCACCACCGCGTCTCCGTGCCGTAATGCGTCCGTGATTGTTACGTCCTGCCTTGTCAGGACGGCCTTCGGTCAGGGATTTGACAGGCTTACCCTTCCACAATTCGGAACGGTCCACCAGAATGAGCTGGCGTCGACCCGGCGATGTTGGATTGTAGTTTTTTAATGCCATGGAATACGCTCTTGCCAATCAAAGACCCGTTGTCACGTCGATTGAATGCCCCGACTCCAGGGTTACAATCGCTTTTTTGATCGCTTTCTGTTTGCCCGGAATACCGCGGAACCGCTTTTTTTTCCCTGCACGGTTCAAAGTGTTGACGGCTTTCACTTTGACATTGAACAGACGCTCGACCGCTTCTTGTATCTGCGGCTTCGTAGCACTCGTTCTGACTCTGAAGATAACCTGGTTGTTTTCTGATGCGATCGTCGCCTTCTCGGTAATCACAGGCGCCAGAATGATATCGTAAAGATCGGCCTCGTTCATTTGAAGCGCTCCTCGATGGCTTCCAGCGCGGACTTCGTCAGTACCAATTTGCGCCTGCGCATAATGTCGTAAACATTGAGGCCTGTAACAGCGAGGACATCGATTTGGGGAATATTCCGTGCCGCGAGCGAAAAATTGCCATCAACCTCTTTACCGCCGATAATTAACGCCGAGTCGAGACCGAGCGCTTCAAATTTGGCGCGCAGATCTTTCGTCTTCGGATCCGGCAGCTCAGCTTTCTCTAAAATGATCAGCTCGTTGGATTTCACCTTTGTCGAGAGCGCGTGTTTCAAGGCGAGTGCACGCACCTTTTTAGGCAACTCGACGGCGTGAGAGCGGGGCACAGGACCAAAAGCCTTACCGCCGCCCCGGAATTGCGGAGCAAGCTTATTGCCGTGACGGGCCCGACCCGTCCCCTTCTGCTTGTACATCTTCTGGTGACGGCCTGATACAAGCGAACGATCTTTTACGTGATGCGTTCCAGCCTGACGCTTGAGCAGCTGGTAGCGTACCATTCGCTGCAAAATGTCAGCGCGAGGATCCAGTCCGAAGACATCGTCGGAAAGATCAATCGTCCCAGCTTTTTTCGCATCGAGCGTGGTTACATCTGCTTTCATGGCTTGGCTTCCCCATTCCCATCTGCGGGTTTGGCTCCGCGCGTTGCTCCCGGCTTCGGCGCATTTTCGGGGATCGACGATTTAACGGCATCGCGCATCATAACCCAGCCGCCCTTCGAACCCGGAACAGATCCACGGACCATGACAAGCCCCCGCTCACTGTCGGTTTTAACGACTTTAAGGTTTTGGGTCGTCACACGAGCATCGCCCATATGCCCAGCCATCTTCTTTCCCTTAAAGACTTTGCCCGGGTCCTGACATTGACCCGTTGAGCCGTGGCTGCGATGGGAAATCGAAACGCCGTGAGACGCACGCAAACCAGCGAAATTGTGACGCTTCATACTGCCGGTAAAGCCACGGCCAATACTCGTTCCCGTCACATCGACATATTGCCCTTCGACAAAATGGTCCGCAGTAATTTCAGCACCGACATCTATCAAATTGTCCGGTGTGACCCGGAACTCGACCACCTTCCGTGCTGGCTCAACTTTGGAAACCGCGAAATGACCACGCTGAGCGCGACTGACATTTTTGACCTTTGCCAAGCCCGCCCCAAGCTGAAGCGCGGAATAGCCATTTTTGTCATCGGTCCGATGGGCGACCACCTTACACTGATCGATCTTCAGTACCGTCACGGGCACGTGCTCGCCGGTGTCAGTGAAGACCCGGGTCATTCCCATTTTTTGTGCAATTACACCTGACCGCATGGAGCTGCCTCGGCAATCTAAATCTTACAGCTTTATCTCAACGTCAACACCAGCCGCCAGATCGAGCTTCATCAAAGCATCAACTGTCTGTGGGGTTGGGTCGACGATGTCGATCAGCCGTTTGTGGGTCCGCATTTCAAACTGCTCGCGGCTTTTCTTATCGATATGCGGCGAGCGGTTTACCGTAAATTTTTCGATCCTCGTCGGCAGCGGTATCGGGCCGCGCACTTCCGCGCCGGTCCGCTTTGCAGTATTCACAATTTCCCTGGTCGAGGCGTCCAAAATTCGATGATCGAAAGCCTTGAGCCGGATACGAATATTCTGACTTTGCATTCTTTTACCGCCTTAACGAAAAGCGCGGGACTTTTCCCGCGCCCTGATCGTGAATTCCTTATTTTATAATGCTGGATACGACGCCCGCACCAACGGTACGCCCACCCTCACGGATGGCAAAGCGAAGCTTTTCCTCCATCGCGATCGGGACGATCAGCTCAACTTCCATCGCGACATTGTCGCCAGGCATGACCATTTCCGTTCCGTCAGGCAATTTCACAACGCCTGTCACATCCGTCGTGCGGAAATAGAACTGCGGCCGGTAATTGGTAAAGAACGGTGTATGGCGACCGCCTTCCTCCTTAGTAAGGATGTAGGCTTCGGCCTTGAAGTTCGTATGCGGCGTAACGCTGCCAGGCTTACAAAGCACCTGACCGCGTTCCACGGCTTCCCGATCGATACCGCGAAGCAGACAGCCAACATTGTCGCCAGCCTGTCCCTGATCAAGCAGCTTACGGAACATTTCAACACCGGTAACTGTTGTCTTTGTGGTCGGTTTCATACCAACAATCTCGACTTCTTCACCGGTCTTGACAACACCGCGTTCAATTCGTCCGGTAACGACCGTGCCGCGACCAGATATCGAGAACACATCTTCGATCGGCATCAGGAAAGGTTGATCGATAGGACGCTCTGGCTGAGGGATATACGCATCAACTTCCTTCATTAGCTCAAGGATCGCACTCTTACCGATATCATCGTTTTTACCCTCGAGCGCCGCCAACGCCGATCCCTTGACAATCGGAATATCGTCTCCCGGAAATTCGTAAGAAGACAGGAGCTCACGAACTTCGAGCTCAACCAACTCAAGCAGCTCCGGATCGTCAACCATGTCGACCTTATTCAGGAAAACGACAAGAGCAGGTACGCCCACTTGGCGGGCGAGAAGAATATGCTCGCGCGTTTGCGGCATTGGACCGTCCGCAGCACTTACCACGAGAATAGCGCCATCCATCTGAGCCGCGCCGGTAATCATGTTCTTGACATAGTCGGCATGGCCGGGGCAGTCGACATGCGCGTAATGACGGTTATCGGTTTCATATTCCACATGCGCTGTGGAAATAGTGATACCACGAGCCCGTTCTTCAGGCGCCTTGTCTATTGAATCATATGCCTGAAATTCCGCGCCGCCGGCCTCAGCCAGAACCTTCGTAATGGCAGCGGTCAGAGTCGTCTTGCCGTGGTCAACATGACCAACCGTTCCAACATTAACGTGCGGCTTTGAGCGTTCAAATTTTGCCTTGGCCATCTGGCTCTCCGTCTCTTTTCCTTTTCTGCTTCAAATGCAGGGTTGCTAAGCAAATTTTGCCTGAACTTCTTCAGCTACATTTTGCGGCACTTGGGCGTAATTATAGAAGGTCATCGTGAACTGCGCGCGTCCTTGACTCATCGAACGCAGAGTATTGACGTACCCGAACATATTAGCGAGGGGCACAAGCGCATTGACGACAGTCGCGTTACCACGCATCTCCTGGCCCTGCACCTGACCGCGCCGGCTGGTCAAATCCCCGATGATACCGCCGAGATATTCCTCAGGCGTCACCGCTTCTACCTTCATGATCGGCTCGAGCAATTTCGGTGCCGATTTTTGTATACCTTCCCGCAAAGCGGCGCGAGAAGCGATCTCGAACGCGAGTACGCTCGAATCCACCTCGTGATAGGCGCCGTCAATGAGCGTGACTTTCAAGTCGATGACTGGAAAGCCAGCGAGCACGCCGTTGTCGAGAACGCTTTTTAAGCCTTTCTCGACACCTGGAATATATTCCTTCGGCACGTTCCCACCGACGATTTTACTTTCGAAGGTAAAACCTGATCCGGGTTCACCAGGCTCAATGACGAGCTTCACGCGCGCAAACTGACCAGAACCGCCCGTTTGCTTCTTATGCGTGTAATCGATGTCCGATGCCTTCGTAATCGTCTCGCGATAGGCGACTTGTGGCGCCCCGATATTCGCGTCGACCTTATACTGACGTTTGAGAACATCAACCTTAATATCGAGATGCAGCTCGCCCATGCCTTTTAAGATTGTCTGACCAGACTCCGTATCGGTCGACACACGGAAGGATGGATCTTCGGCGGCGAGTTTTGATAAAGCAACGCCCAATTTTTCCTGGTCTGCTTTTGACTTCGGCTCAATTGCGATCTCGATGACCGGATCCGGAAACTCCATGCGCTCAAGCACCACGGGCTTGGCCGAATCACAAAGCGTGTCGCCGGTCCGAACCTCTTTCAGCCCCGCAAGCGCGAGAATATCGCCTGCATAGGCTTCCTTGATGTCTTCACGGTTGTTTGCGTGCATGAGAAGCATACGTCCGACACGCTCTTTTTTCTCCTGAGTCGAATTAAAAATATTCGCGCCGGCTTCGAGCTTGCCGGAATAGACCCGACAGAACGTCAGAGTACCAACAAATGGATCGTCCATGATCTTGAAGGCAAGCACTGATAATGGTTCGCTATCGGACGATTTACGAACAACATCCTCGCCGGTTTTGAAATCGATACCCTTAATGGGCGGCACTTCGATCGGCGAAGGCAAATAGTCAATGACGGCATCAAGGAGTGGTTGAACACCCTTATTTTTGAAAGCTGAACCACAAAGAACCGGATGGAAGGCACCAGAACAGGTGCCTTTGCGTATTAACTGTATCAAAGTCTCAAGATCAGGTTCGTTGCCTTCAAGATAGGCTTCAAGCGCCGCCTCATCCACTTCAACGGCTGTCTCAATCAGCTTCTCGCGGTACTCCTTGGCCCGGTCGAGAAGATCGGCTGGAATTTCTTCGTCATGAAAGGCTGCGCCGAGAGTTTCTTCCTCCCAAACGATGGCTTTCATGCGCAGGAGGTCAATGACGCCTTTGAAGTCACTCTCAGCACCGTAAGGCAATTGAATAACAATGGTCTTGGCAGCGAGCCTTTTATGGATCGAGTCGACAGACGCGTAGAAGTCTGCACCTATCTTATCCATTTTATTGACGAAAAACATTCGGGGCACGCGATATTTATCGCCCTGGCGCCAAACAGTCTCCGTCTGAGGCTCAACACCCTGGTTGGCATCGAGCAACGCGACCGCGCCGTCCAAAACACGCAGCGACCGCTCGACTTCGATAGTGAAATCGACGTGACCGGGCGTATCAATGATGTTGATCCGTTTATCGTTCCAATACGCAGTCGTCGCAGCCGACGTAATCGTTATGCCGCGCTCTTGCTCCTGCTCCATCCAGTCCATCGTTGCGGCGCCATCGTGCACCTCGCCGATCTTGTGGCTCCGACCTGTGTAAAAGAGGATTCGCTCAGTCGTCGTCGTCTTGCCGGCATCAATATGCGCCATGATGCCTATATTGCGGTAATCCTCAATTGATGTTTGGCGTGGCATCGTCTCGCGATCCTATTTAAACCCTTACCAGCGGTAATGTGAAAAGGCTCGGTTAGCCTCAGCCATCCGGTGCGTATCCTCACGCTTTTTCACGGCTGTGCCGCGATTATTCGATGCATCGAGCAGCTCGCCGGACAAACGCTCTTCCATCGTATTTTCGTTGCGCCCACGTGCGGCGGTAATAAGCCAACGTATAGCCAGCGCTTGGCGGCGGTCCGAACGGACCTCGACAGGAACTTGATAGGTAGCGCCGCCGACACGCCGCGAGCGGACTTCAATCGCCGGCTTCACATTATCCAGCGCCTCGTGAAAGATTTGCACCGGATCGCGCTTCAGCTTGCCCTCCACGCGATCAAGAGCACCATACACAATGCTTTCGGCGACCGATTTCTTACCCTGATACATCAGGCTGTTCATAAACTTAGCCAGCACCATATCCCCATATTTCGGGTCCGGGATAATTTCGCGCTTTTCTGCTCTATGCCGTCGCGACATAAATTTCGCTCACTGTTTCATTCAACGATTTATTTTGGCCGCTTGGCACCATACTTCGAACGGCGTTGACGACGCTTCGCTACGCCTTGCGTATCCAACACACCGCGTATCGTATGATATCGGACACCTGGTAAATCCTTCACGCGACCGCCCCGAATAAGTACAACCGAGTGCTCTTGCAGATTATGTCCTTCGCCCGGAATATAGCTCGTAACCTCGAAACCATTCTGAAGGCGCACACGTGCAACCTTACGTAAAGCCGAATTCGGCTTTTTCGGCGTTGTTGTGTAGACGCGCGTGCAAACACCGCGCTTTTGCGGACAGGCTTGCATAGCCGGCACTTTATTCCGCTTCACCGGCGCCTTTCTCGGCTTACGAATAAGCTGCTGTATTGTCGGCATCCGCCTTTAACCCAAGCATGCAATATGGCCAGTTAGTCTGCATCCAAGCTAAAGGCCAGAATACAAGCTAGCGACCAGTTAACAACGAGAGGACCATCCGGATTATCGCCGGAGGGTCATGCACCCAGTCTTGTCATCAAATATTTTTGACAGCGTTTAGGGAGTGAACACGTTGAAAAACGTACGCCGCTACTGCCTGTCAGACTGATGGCGGGTAAATACCCCCCATAAGCCTAAGCGTCAAGCCTCAAATTCACCAATTTCCGTCTATTTTGCCGCATTTCATTACTTTACATGCAGTTTTGCTCGAACGCATAACTGGCCATGGTTTGAAGTTTTGTGAAAAACCGCAACAGTGCCGTACACATTGCAAAGATTAACGATAAAGCTTGGAGTCGGTTCTAAAATCCGCTTTTTTTTCCTTCCCAGGAAGAGGCAGGCATAGGGCTGGATAACAAATACCTTTCGTCTTTTTGGGGAAAGGACATTCGCGGGGCTTAATAGGTTGGGGATGGGAGAGTTTTACGCGTGGGCCGCAACCGGGATCGTTGGCGGCCTGCAGGTTTGGACTGAGCCAAATAACGACGGCAACAGCCATAGCGTGCGTGAGAGCGGGCCATATGGCGGCTACGCTCCAGCGGTGATCAGCCGTCAGCGCTTTCTGCTCCGTCAGCCTGATGGCAGGGATGTGGAAATCCTGTTGCTTGACAGTGGCCTGGCATTTCGCAACGGCCATGCAATCACAGCTGTCTGGGCTGCACGCGAAGGCGCGCCTTACGGCCATTGTATCTATCTGGAAAATCATACGACGGGCGGAATTGCCCGGCTCAGAGACAATATTGACCTCATTCGCAGAAGAGCGCGCTGGTGGAAGGTGACGATGTTCGGTTTTCTAGCGACGCTTCCTGCCACGATCGCGTTGATAGGATGGTTGCTTCTGCAGCGCAGCTCGGCGCAAGCTTACGAAAAAACCTTCTTCATAAGCGCTGCGGTCGCGGTTATATCGCTTTTCATGATAGGTGTTGTCACGTCAAAACTGATTTTTGACTATCTGCGCACTGAAGATGAACGCAAAATTTGGCTTGCTGCCGATAAAGCTCTTTTTCACGCCCGTCGGCTTTTAATAGAAAGACCGAGCCCCCGCCGTTACGTTTGAGTTGTTCTCGCCTGAGGCATCGCGTTCTTCATGCCTTGAGAGGCCCTA
>CAZMAC010000102.1:7339-8949 GCA_964564085.1 uncultured Hyphomicrobiaceae bacterium | reverse complement strand
TCGTTACTCCCACGCCGAGGCCGGTTTGCCGTTAGGCTTACCGGGACCCTCGACTCCTCAGGCGCCGCATCGCTTCCCCACCCTGGCAAGTCGGTCTTAAGCCCGGCGCCCCGTCAGGGAAGCGACGGGAGTGAGTATACGTTGACGGAGAAGAGCGGGGATAACTCGGCACAGGATTTCTTTAACAGGGTAAATCAAAGAATAAGGCCGCTTTTGATCAACGCTTAATCGATAATCAATTGGTCTGAATGTCCGGAATGAAGGTGGGAGCCAACTTTGGTGATAATTATCACGCCCGCGTCAGACGAAGAGTCGGTATACACAGACGTGTTTTTAGTCATTTCCTGAGTGCGGAATGGGATAAAGCTTTGAGCCATTTAGCAATGTCACGAGCATCGACGGTTGCTTCTCGGACTAAGCCATCGAAATGTTCCGTTAAATGACGAACGCGCTCTTTCGAACGAAATGCAAGATAGAACTGGCCCACATAGATCACGCCAAGCAGTGGCCCAAAGACTGTAATGGGTGCGCTGAAAACGCGCCGCTCGTCGTAGAGAAACAAGCGTAATGATGGATAGTTTTCCTCGACAGCCGCAATCATGGCGTCAAGCTGATGTCTGCGAATTTTGACAGACAGACCATCGTAATAACCTCGCCCGGCGGCGAACGCCTTCAGCTCCCCAACGGAGATGGCAATTTCGTAGTCCGACAACTGTTCACGTATCCAGGCGTATCGATCGCGCATCGCGCCTATTGCCTGATTTGGGGATTTGCCAAGGAAGCGCCGGTACTCCCACCTAAGCAGCTCTTCCGTCTTGAATACGTCAGGTAACGTCGCTGCAACGTGGCGGATTTTATATCCTGCCACCTCACGATGCCACTCCAAGAGCTGGTCATCCGCGGAACTCCGAGCGGCTCGCGGCATGCTTATAGCTGAAGCAATGATATCACCGGGGCGCTCCCGGCGGTCAGTAAGCCCCAGCAACCAATCCGTACTAACTGAGAGGGCCTGTGCACACTCGGCGGCTAATTGTGCGTTTGGCAATCGTGCTTCGCGGCTGCCAAGTAGCTGGGCAATTGTGGAGCGGTCGACACCGGTCAGGCGCGCTAACTCGCTCCGGCTCATGCCCGTTGCGCTTATCTGTTGCAGCAGCCTGGCGCGGAAAATCTTCGATCGTTCTCGTTTGTCGAGTTTTATCACAACTGATGATTTGAATCATAAAAGGCGAACTTATCAAGAGAATTTACAGAATTGTGGCTTGGCAAAGTTTCCTGCACTTTTGTTGCATCGAACGAGACACAGTCAGAAAGGCGATGCATGGAGACGACCCGACGATCAATCGCCAAAGCCGCGACCTGGCAGTGCATGGGGTTGTTTGTGATGACGGCAATCACCTACGCAATCACAGACTCAGTTGTCGAAGGTGGTCTGGTCGCAATTTTCGGCGCAGGAATCGGCATGGCCACCTATGTTCTTCATGAAAGAGTTTGGGCAAAAATATCCTGGGGAAAGCAGTTTGACTAGGTCACTCACCCATAAATGGATTCCAATTTTGAGCGAACAACGAACAGACTTATTCCGCAGCTTCAAGCGGACGGTAGCCGAGCTG
>CAZMAC010000102.1:0-7239 GCA_964564085.1 uncultured Hyphomicrobiaceae bacterium | reverse complement strand
GCGACCAGAATCCGCGGACGGCGGCCGTCATTGGCTTCAAAGGCGTCGGCCATTTCCAATGCGCGGCGTACTTCGTCGTTCATAGCCCCGATCTCCTGACGGTAGACTCCGGAAACCGCACGCGTATCGATCCGGTGACGGCCAAAAATCTGCTCCAAAGCGTCCGAAATTTCGCCGACCGTTGCTTTCGTGCGCGCCGCTTTAACGGAAAGATCGAGCAGATTGCCCTCCCCGCTCGATGCGGCCTGCGTGAGCGCGTCAAGCGCGGCCTTCGTCTCGGTTTCGTTGCGTTCGGCGCGCAGCCTGTTGAGCTTCTCGATCTGCTTTTCGCGAACCACGGAATTATCGACAACGAGCACATCGACAGGCTTGTCCGTTTCCGGCTTATATTTGTTGACGCCGACAATCGTCTGCATGCCGGCGTCGATCCGCGCCTGCGCCCGTGCAGCGGCCTCCTCGATGCGCATTTTCGGCAGGCCGGCTTCAATAGCTTTGGCCATACCGCCAAGCTGTTCCACTTCCTGAATATGCGCCCAGGCTTTTTGCGCCAGCTCATGTGTCAGACGTTCGACATAATAGCTGCCGCCCCAGGGATCGATCACGCGGGTAGTGCCGGTTTCCTGGGCGATGAAGAGCTGTGTGTTGCGGGCGATGCGGGCAGAGAAATCCGTCGGCAGAGCAAGCGCCTCGTCCAGCGCATTGGTGTGAAGCGACTGCGTGCCGCCATGCGTTGCGGCAAGCGCCTCTACGCAAGTGCGAATGATATTGTTATAAACGTCCTGCGCTGTGAGGCTCCAGCCGGAGGTCTGGCAATGCGCGCGCAACGACAGCGACTTGGGATTTTCCGCGCCGAAATCCTTCATGATCTTGGCCCAGAGCATCCGTGCGGCGCGCATTTTGGCGACTTCCATGAAGAAGTTCATACCGATGGCCCAGAAAAAGGACAGGCGCGGGGCAAAATTGTCAACGCCAAGTCCGGCGTTCATACCGGCGCGCACATAATCCATACCGTCAGCCAGCGTATAACCTAGTTCGAGATCGGCCGTCGCTCCAGCCTCCTGCATATGATACCCGGAAATCGAGATTGAATTGAATTTCGGCATATGCTGCGAGGTGTAGGCGAAAATGTCCGAAACGATCCGCATGGAGGGCGCGGGCGGATAGATATAGGTGTTGCGGACCATGAACTCCTTGAGGACGTCGTTCTGGATCGTCCCGCCGAGCTTTTGCGTCGGCACGCCCTGCTCTTCGCCTGCGACGATGAACAGCGCCAGCACCGGCAAAACCGCGCCGTTCATGGTCATGGACACGGTCATTTCCGAGAGCGGAATGCCGTCAAACAGCGTACGCATATCGTAAATGCTATCGATGGCGACGCCCGCCATGCCGACATCGCCCTTGACGCGGGGGTGATCGCTGTCATAACCGCGATGAGTCGCCAGATCGAAGGCGATGGAAAGACCTTTCTGTCCGGCGGCCAAGTTACGGCGATAAAAAGCGTTGGACTCCTCGGCCGTCGAAAAGCCGGCATATTGCCGGATCGTCCAGGGCTGGCGCACATACATCGTCGGATAGGGGCCGCGAAGGAACGGCGGGAAACCGGGCATCGTGTCGAGGAAGGGCAGCTCCTGAAGCGCCTCTTCATTGTAAACCGGCGCAACGGAAATCCCTTCCGGCGTCAACCATGTCTCTTGCGTGGGCTTAGGCGCCGCACCCGGTTCCGGTATCTTCCATTCCATCTGGCTAAAATCGGGTAAACGGCTCATGAGAGAACCTTTTCTGTTTCAATGAGTTAGAGCGTGATTATTGACACGGAAAACCCGTTCCCGCTTTTCCTCATCCCGTTCCATAGCGCCGGATTTTAATTGGAACCAGCTGCGATGCTCTACCTGTTCTTTTGGCATCGGATTTATCCGAAAACCACTACGCATCCCCGCCTTCGCTGGGGACATGCTTTTCTGTCCAATGCTCTAAGCGCCATTTCGACGCGCCTCTTCGTCGTCCTCATCATCGTATTCTTCGGTCTCGGCCTCGCCCATATCCGTAACGCGCATCATGTCATGCAATTCCGCCAGCGTCTTGATCATACTGCAGCCGTCATAAATGATGCGGTCGATGAGACGCTTGTCGGTTTCGCTGACATTGGACAGGGCTGACGGATCGGCTGCGAGATAGACCGCAACCGCGCCATTGGCCTTAAGGGCTGCGGGAACGCCTGAGAATGCCTGAAGGGTCTTGTCAGACGCGCAGATGCAGGCAACCGGCGCAGGATTACGCTGAAAGCTTCGGATCAGTGTGTCGAGATCGGAAAAACTGCCCTCGTCCAATGCCTCGATACCGCCGACGGCGAAGAAGCTTTTCGCCCAGCTTGAGCGGGCATTGTAATCCGAAAGCGTGCCGAGATTGGCCAGAAACACTGGCGGGCGCGCCATCACCCGGCTCATTGCCCGGTCCGATGCAGCTCGGAACTGCTCGAAGGGCTCGGCTGCGCGCTCCGATGTCGTCGGAATGAAATCAAAACGCTCCATCATCGTGTCGCAGGCGCGTTCCAACCCTTTAAGCGTGGCTCCGTTCTCGGCGGCCGACACGATGGCGCCGAAACGCTTGCCTCTCACGGCGCATGGCAGCTCAGGGATCTCGCCCTCTTCGTCAAGTCCGGTCAGATCGATCGCGAGATCTTCAGGACGGGAGAACAGCGGCTCTTCCTCAAGGTTGGGGAAGGAGGAAACGCCGGTGATCTTATCCCGGCCCCGCGCCAGGTTCTTGTGGCGGCGCATCGATACATCGGTCAGCTTACGGAACAATATGCCCCGCTCGAGTGCGGACAGCAGACCGCCTGCCGCTTCGACCTCACGGAATTCGTCCCACGCCGCTGCGGCGAGCGTATGGGTCAGGCTTTCGACATAATACGATCCGCCCGCAGCATCGGCGACGCGCCCGAGCTGGGCTTCTTCCTGTAAAATGAGATGGGTATTCCGCGCCAGCCGCCTCGCAAATGCGTCGGGCGATCCCTGCCGCGTGTTAAAGGGAATCAGGAGCACTGCTTTCGCGCCGCCGACCCCTGCGCCAAAGGCGGCTGCCGTCGCGCGCAGCACATTCACATAAGGATCGCGTTCGGTCACCATGCGGAAAGACATCTCCGCGGTGATTGAAACCGATCTCGGCGCCAGCCCGGCCGCTTCGGTCACACGCGCCCATAAGGCACGCATCGCCCGGAATTTCGCAATTGTCAGAAACAGATCCGTATCGGCCGTGAGCGAAAACCCGATCGCGTCCGCCGCATCTTCGAGCGGCCAGCCCGCATCGATCAGCGCGCGCCAATAAGAAACGGCAGCTGCGAGCGCAAACCCCAGCTCCTCGCGTGCCGACCCGCCTGACTGATGCCAGGCCCGATCCGAGACCGAAAAAGGCCGCCAGCCATAATTTTTTTCACGGAAATAGGTTGCGGCATCGACGGCATCAGCAAAGGTACGGTAGCGCTCGGCGGGCACATATCCGCTCGCAGCGACATGGCTCAGCGGGTCCAGACCGGGTGAGCCCTTGATCTTTGCGGGCGAGACGCCTTTTTTTTCGATGAGCGCGGCCATCAGCGCAGCGCCCGGCACCGTGTCCCAACCGCCGGAGATGTAAAGCTGGATTTGATCCAGAGGCACACCGTCAAAGACCTTCTCCAGGGCATCGAGTTTGCGCGCGCCTACAAAGGCGCCGCCATAGGGAATATTGCCCCCGAATTGCAGCCAGAACGCCTTTACGCCGTTTTGGACGTCCTCACGGAGCTGGCGGTTGGCTTCATCGAGATCGAGATGATCCAGCAATTGGATGATCGTCCAGGATCGTTTCTCGTTAGCCGCCCCATGACCGCGGATGAAAGGTGAAGCGGCAAGCTCACCGGAGGCGCGCGCGTTTTGCAGTGAGGCGTCGCGTGTATAGAGCGGATCGGCGTTAAACCGCTCGTAAAGCTCCTCACTCAAAGCGCTGAAATCGTTATCTTTCAGCGACTTGATGACTGAGGACTGCCATTCGCCCAAAGAAATATCCGGGAATGCTCCGGTCAGATGCAATTCTTTCATGATCTTATTTTTACCGGAGGAACCCCTCACCGTCCAGCAGGAGCATAAACCGTCACTAAAAGACCTTGCTTGGTCTTCCTCTGATGGTTAAACCCTATTTACAAGATGAGGTTAAATAAAATCCAATCCGCATTCGGGCCAAGCGTTATGGGCCAGCCAGAGACGCCACTCCGGACTGCAAGCGCAAATCGCTTAAGGGGACAGGACAAAAGGCAAGGCAATGTCTGCCCACCGGTCAAATGGACGACCGGTTCAGACGCCGGCCATATCGCCCACTGGTATAGAGCCGCCTTTCAATCAGTATTTCATCATGGGACTTAACGACTTTGCCTGCAAAACCCAGCGTTCGACCTGTCCAAGGCCGGGCAGTTGCCGGACAAGCTTTTTCTTCCCATTTGCCTCGCCCATCGCCTTGCGCAGATTATCAGCGCGGCGCTTAGCCAGTTCCTTGACGGTATCGACGCCAGCAACTTCGAGCAGTTCGGAAAATTCCTCGCCAACACCTTTAATCCGCATCAAATCGCACATATTCGCCCATTTTAGAATCAGCGTCTCGTCGATGCCTGATGATTCGGCGAGCGTCTTGCGTCCCTTGCGTGTGTGGGCTTTGTCCAAAAGCTGCTTGGTATTCCGGATACCGACCTTATCGAGCTTGGCCGCATATTTCGGCCCCACGCCCTCGATTTTCTCGACCTTATAATTCACTTTGTCCTCCTTCAGTCCCTTCAACCTGTTCAATGCTTCACAGTCCTGAACCACGACATGAGCAGATCGACAAAAAATGTTATGCATCTATTACAAATGCGCCAAGCGAATTTCTTGCTATTTGCATAAAGAATAGCATTGTGCATTGGAACAACAATGGCTTATCGCGAAGCTGATCTGCCTAACAATGACAATGATGTCAAGATCGCTTGCACATTGCGGCAGCTCAAGCGGCCGCGCTCAGCGCCGCAAAACAGGGTAGAAAGAGAATGAACACTTCTTCAGACGACGCCATATTTCTAGGTAAGAGCATCAAGCCGGAGGTCCTGCTTTTAAAGCTCGCCAACCGGCACGGTCTTATTACCGGCGCAACCGGTACGGGAAAGACCGTCTCTTTGCAGATCATCGCCGAGGGGTTCTCGCAAAAAGGCGTGCCCGTATTTGCCGCGGATGTGAAAGGCGATCTCTCCGGGCTGGCGGCGAGCGGCGTCTCAAAGCCCTTTCTCGAAGAACGCGCCCAAAAGATCGACTTTGAAGATTACAAATATGAAGCTTTTCCCGTGATCTTTTGGGATTTATTCGGTGAACAGGGCCATCCAATCCGCGCAACAGTGCAGGAAATGGGGCCTTTGCTGCTTTCAAGACTGTTGGAACTCAACGATGTGCAGGAGGGCGTTCTGAACATTGCCTTCCGGGTCGCGGATGATGACAAGCTTCCTCTTCTCGATCTGAAAGATTTGCGCGCCTTGATTGCACATGTCTCGGAACGCGCAACCGAGCTTTCCGCGAAATATGGCAATGTCTCCAAAAGCTCGGTCGGCGCCATTCAGCGCCGCTTGCTCGTCATGGAAGAGCAGTCGGCGGATCAGTTTTTCGGAGAGCCGGCATTTCAGATTAAGGATCTGATGCGCACCGATACGCAAGGGCGCGGACTGATCAGCATTCTGGCTGCCGACAAGCTGATGGCGAATCCAAGACTTTACGCGACTTTCCTCCTATGGCTCCTGAACGAGCTTTTCGAGAAACTGCCCGAGGTCGGCGATCCGCCTAAGCCGAAGCTCGTCTTCTTCTTCGACGAAGCGCATCTGCTCTTCGACGAGGCCCCGAAAGCGCTGCTTGAGCGCGTTGAGCAGATTGCCCGGCTTGTCCGGTCGAAGGGCGTCGGCGTTTATTTTGTGACGCAGAACCCGCTCGATGTACCTGACACCGTCTCCAGCCAGCTCGGCAATCGTGTGCAACATGCCTTGCGGGCCTATACGCCGCGCGAGCAGCGCGCCGTCAAAG
Organism: uncultured Hyphomicrobiaceae bacterium; assembly: GCA_964564085.1. Classification (GTDB taxonomy): domain Bacteria; phylum Pseudomonadota; class Alphaproteobacteria; order Rhizobiales; family Rhodomicrobiaceae; genus JAHQVI01. The sequence goes on along the minus strand of CAZMAC010000102.1, from coordinate 1,180 downwards.
CCGCAGCAGGAACCTTCCGCCCTAATCCGGAGTTTGACAGCAAACGCGTCATTATGGAGCTTGGCGTCGGCGAAGCGCTTGTATCGACATTGGAGAACAAGGGCGAACCCTCGGTCGTGCAGCGAACCCTGATCCGGCCGCCCTCATCGCGGCTCGGCCCTCTGACAGCGGAAGAGCGAAAGGCCGTCATCGATGCGAGCCCGGTGAAAGGCGTCTATGATGAGGCTTTGGACCGCAACTCGGCCCATGAGATCCTTGCGCAAAAACGCCAGCAAGGCGCCGCGGCGGAGGGAACCGGTCAAGAGGGCTACGAGCAGCATGGCGAGTTCAGAATCCCCAAGCCGCCGGGACAAGGCGAAACTGAAACACGCACCTCATCCAGCAGGTCACGGCGCGATACGCCAATGGAAACATTTTTCAAGTCGCTTGCGCGCTCAATCGGGACTGTGCTTCCGCGCATCCTGGAACGTATGCTGCGCGGGCGTTCCCGGCGCTGAACCGGGGAGAAGATCTATGCTCGGGCACAGCAATTTTATACTGGCCGCAGCTACGATCGGCTATACAATCCAGACAAGAGTGTTCAAGAGGGATATGAAATGAGAAGGCTTATTCAGATCGGCTTTGTGCTGATGCTGCTCGTCTTTAAAGGATTATCGCCAGTTGCAGCTCAGGATAAGGCCGGCGTTTTCGACTATTACACGCTCGTTATGAGCTGGTCGCCGACCTATTGCGCCTCGGAAGGACGCTATAGAGCGAATGAGCCGCAATGTTCAGGTGACCGTCCTTACGCTTTCGTGCTTCACGGGCTATGGCCGCAATATGAGCGCGGCTGGCCTCGATCCTGCGAAACGGGCGAGCGCCCCTGGGTTTCAAATAAAATCATCAGCGATATGCTGGATATTATGCCGAGCAAGCGGCTTATCATACACCAATACCGCAAGCATGGCGTTTGCTCCGGCCTCAGCCCGGAAGACTATTTCCGCGTATCACGGCGCGCGTTTGAGACAATAAAAATCCCTGCTCATTTCCAGAATCTGCAGGATTATAAGACCCTGTCGCCTAACAAAATCGAGCAAGACTTTCTGAAGGCAAATGCCAATCTCACACCGGAGATGATCAGCATCGATTGCAAAAACCGCCGCCTGCGTGAACTGCGGATTTGTTTTACGCGCGATTTTAA
>CAZMAC010000101.1:1671-9016 GCA_964564085.1 uncultured Hyphomicrobiaceae bacterium | reverse complement strand
AGCCGGACATGCGCTATCGGGATAGCATCTTCGCCACCCTTCTCAAACCCATCTGCCGACGGCGGTTCAGATCGATCGTCGAAGCTCACAATGGGGATGCTTATGACAAAAGCTTCGGCAGCTGGGATCATCTCCTCACGCTGATCTATGCGCAGTTGGGCTCGGCGAAGAGCCTACGCGGTGTCAAAGCAAGCTGGAACGCCAGAGCGGGATGAGGAAAAGCCTGTCCCAGCGAAGGCGGGGATGAAGCGGTTTTCCGGCAAATCTGATGCTTAAACAAATAGATAAATTGGCGCAGCGATGCCAATGAAAGGTCCGCCTCTCACTGCTATAATCTCTAACCAGCCTGATATTCTCGATATGAGTTGCTCACGCAGATCTGGCTCTCGCTGCACGTAGAATCATGAAAATCAGCAAGCCTGCCGGTCCGAGCAGAAAGGTCAGCACCAAACAGGGGATCACCAGCGCGAAGGTGATGTTTTCAGCCCGCGCTGTTCGGACTTCCCATGCCCCGACAAAAAGATCAAAAGCAAGATAGTGAATCCAGCCTGCAAGAACGGCCTCGGGTTTAGCAAAGAGCCGTGTCACGTTTTCCAGCGTGTCGAACCCGCCCTCAGCTACACCGAAATAGGCTATGACCAGTCCGACATAGGCAAGAGACAGCAAAAGCGGTATTGCCAGCCCACTGATCCAGTCGGCCGTTTTCGGAAATAGCGGAGAGACTAGCAGCACGAGCCATCCGGCAAGCGCAGTGATGTTAGCGATTTGGAAGAGTGTTTCTGGCATTGAGGTGCTCTTCAAGTCTGATCGAAGTCTTTGGTATAGGGCACGAGAATTGACCACTCTTAAGCGGTTGCACTTGCTTGTAGACTGCTTTCGGCCGAAACACGCTCAGGACTACGACCCTGGAGGTCTTTTTCAGTCAGCATTGCAATGGCGTTGGCGTAATAGGCTAGTAGCTTGGTTTCGGCCGGATTGATACGGAATTGCCCGTTTTCTTCGATCACCAGATGACGCAGCGTCAGCATTCGAAGACCCACCTCAATAGCATATTCGCGATCATGGCGCGGGATGTGGATATAAATGTTCTGACGTTCGAGCTGCTGCATGAGCACATGGACCCGCCCCTTAAGCTCGAATGCCGTCATCCCGGTTTCCGGTGCCTCCAAAACGGCCAGAGCGACGAGCGAAACAGGCAGGACCGGTATGGTTTTCGCGAGCTGCCACATCAAGGTTTCTCCGAGTTTTGCGATTTCACCCTCGCGGCTTTCCGCGTTCAGAGCATGCAAATTGACGTTATGATTTGCGAGATAACTGCGTAGCGACACAGGCTTGCCGAAATTCACGCAGGCATAGCCATAGCGATGCCAACGCCCCCGCATCCTCAGCCAAACACTGTTCAAGATGAAACCGATGAGCTTGCGGCTGCTGACCTGGAAGGATGGCTTGCTTCCAGTCGCCGCCCGCGCTCCTGCCTCAGTAAGTAGGCGATCTTCAAGAACGCGGTCGTAATTCACACCGACCGGAACGAAAACAATGTCGCGGTGCTCTGGATCAGATCCTGTCAGCATGTAGCTGATCAAGCCAAGCTTGGGCGGGCGCAATGCCCCGTCCAGACTGAGCCCGCCTTCGGGGAATACGGCCTGGACGACGCCAGCTTGTGTTGCGTTGCGTACATAGCTGGCAAGGACTTTCCGGTAAAGCGTGTCATTCGAATTGCGCCGGATGAAATACCCTCCCATTGTACGGATCAGTTCGCGTAGCGGCCAAACCTGAGCCCATTCGCCGACCGCATAGCTCAATGCCGAGGAACCGGCGGCCACATAAGTCACCAGCACATAATCCATATTCGAGCGGTGGTTGATGACGAAGATCACGGAGGCATTCGGATCGATCTTCATCAGTGCATCCTGATCCGTAAATCCGACACGCACGCGGTAGAGCAACTGCGAAAGCCACCGCGCAATTTGCGTCCCGATGCGAAAGTAGAAATAAACATTGAAGGCGGGTACGATCTCCCGCGCATAGCGCTTCGCCTTGTCCATCGCGACTTCACGTGTAAGCCCGTTCGCTTTGGCGTAGGATTCAACGGCTTCAAGGACATCCGGATCATAGAGCAGCCGGTCAATCAGCACTTTTCGCCGTGACAGCTTGAAGGGACGGATGCGTAGATGCAGGCGTGTATTGAGTTCTTCGATGGCCTTGTTGGCCCGGCGACGCAGTGCCCAGCGTATGCTTGGGATCAAGAGTCGGTCAAGCAGGGCCCATATCGCCAGGACGGCCATCAAAACGACGAACCAGACCGGCAATGTAACCGTGGTGCTCAATGCTTTGCTCCCGCTGTCTGCCCGATTTCTTTTTACACTTGTAAAGTGTTAGATCGGCGTTGGCTTTCTGGGAAGGATAACACCCGCTTGGGCGAAGCTCCAATTTTGGAAGAAGAGGCAAGCCGTGCAGCCAATGGCAGATATTAAAAAAAGACAAGCGCTCAGACATTCGACTGCGATTACGGGAGAGACGCCTGCTGCTGCGCCTGAGCCCGCCTTGACCCCGGCCAGGCAAACCGAACCTGCATTGCCGCGGCTCCCCGCCAAAATGCGAGTCCCCAGCGTGGCCTGCTGGATTTTCGGTTCGCCATGGCTCGATCCCGTTGCGTCCTGGGCGCTTCGCCATTGGTTTTTTCCGCTCTCCAGGCTTTGGGCTGCGGCGGGGGCTGCCAGCGGTTCAGTTGAGCGTTTTTTCGAGGCAATCCCGCTCGATCCGCTCCGAAGCCCTCGCTATGGGCTTGGCGAGCTGCTTTTGCGTTTTGAGGAAAGCCGCGCGCATGCCGAAGCGGTCGATGCGGCCTGGCATAAGGCTTTTTTCGGATCACGCGGCGATGAAGGCTCGGAGCCCACTTCCGTCGAATGTCTTGCGGCGGAGAAGGCCCGTCTCTCCAGCCGCCACCGTCATAATGCTATGCGCTGGGATTTCCGCAGTTTGCTTCGCTGCGATCCGGCGCGAGTTCGCTTCGATGTACCCGAGCTTGCAGAGGTTGCAGCCATTTATGGTCCAGCGATGACGGACCCGAGCCCGCTCTTCGATGCGCCCGATCCGATGCCGGAAATCCACGTTTCACGCCGCCTGCCAACGCATCACGGTTATGATTACTGGCTCAGCTTTAAAAGTCCATCAGACCGTCTGAAAGATACCGTTTTCGCCCGCGTCCACGACCCGGCAGGTGTCGATAATCCACCCACACTCCTTTTTGGGCACGGCGTCTGTGTCGAATTTGATCACTGGCGGGGACTGATCGATGAGGTCGGCAGTCCTAGCGCGCGCGGCATTCGGGTTATCCGGCCGGAGGCACCCTGGCACGGGCGGCGATGTCCGCGTGGCTATTATGGCGGCGAGCGTATGATCGCCAACTTTCCTATGGGAAGTCTCGATCTTTTGACCGGTGCGGTTCGCGAATGGGCGGTTCTGGCTGATTGGGCACGGCAAACTTCGACGGGTCCGCTTGCCTTTGGCGGATCGAGCCTTGGTGCAATGACCGCACAGCTTGCAGGTGCGCGGTCATCAGGCTGGCCGCAAAGGCTCCGTCCCGATGCATTATTCCTTATCACGCATTGCGAGAATCTTGGCGCGGCGGTCAAAGCGGGCGAGCTGATGCGCGTATGGGGCGGGCAGGATCAGGTCGAGGCGCGAGGCTGGACGGAAGACCATATCCAAGCCTATCTCAGCATGCTCGCGCCCGGCTCCGTTCCGTCAGTGCCGCCGGACCGTATCGTGACGGTGCTTGGCCGCCGTGACCGGATTACGCCCTTTGCAAGCGGCGCGCGCCTTATCGATCGCTGGGGCGTCCCCGAACGCAACCGTTTCATATGGGATCGTGGACATTTCAGCATTCCGGTGACAATGATGCACAATATGGCTCCGCTAAACCGGTTGCATGACATTCTAACGCATTGCTCTAGAGCAACGCGCGTCCAATCGGACGCGGACAGTTGCTCTAACTGTTAAAAACAGATCAACTTTTCTGCGTTTTGGTGATTCCACCTAAACGCAGGTTGATCTAGATGAGCTTTCCGGCTGAAGATTTGCCGTTACGAAACCGCCCAAAATGCAGTAAATAAAGGGGCGGGATTATTTGGGCACCCGAGTTTATGGAACTCTTACAGAATATTGCGCTTCCGTCTTTGGGGCAATGGCTGGCCGTGATCGTGCCGTCACAGCGGATTTTTCTGCTTTATTTACTGACCGCAGCGATTTTGGCTTTCGTGTCCTATGTTTCGTTGCGTGCGCTCGAAGCATCGGCGCGCCCTGAGAATACCGAGAAAGGCTTCCTGCGCTATTTGTTCGACAAAGAAGTGTTCACTCACAAGTCTTCGCTGCAGGATTATAAATTTTTCTTCGTCAATGGGCTGCTTTACTATGGAATCGTGTCTCATCTCCTCATCGGGACACACACATTTTCCAATATGTTCATCGACGGGCTAACATTTGCGTTCGGCCCTGTTGTTACACCTTTTTTTGAAGTCACGCCGCTATCGGTTGCTCTCTACACGATGGTAGCGGTCTTATTTTTCGATTTCGCGGTCTTTCTATTGCATTATTTGCATCACCGCATACCGATCCTTTGGGAGTTTCATAAAGTTCACCATTCGGCTGAGGTGCTGAACCCCATCACGCTTTACCGCATGCACCCGGTCGATCTATTTCTGACTGGATTGGGCGTGGCTGTGCTCAGCGGGCTGGCCTTTGCGGGGTTCTTCTATCTGACCGGCAAAGAGCCATCGCCTTATACGCTGTTCAATTTAAACATCGTGGTCTTCATCTTTTACCTGGCCGGTTACAACCTTCGCCATTCTCATATCTGGCTGAACTATCCGTCCTGGCTCTCGCGCATTTTCGTCAGCCCTGCCCAGCATCAGATCCACCACAGTAGCGATCCCAAGCATTTCGACAAGAATATGGGACTGATTTTCTCTTTCTGGGACGGGTTGTTCGGAACGCTCTATATTCCGCGAACTTACGAGAAGCTGAAATTTGGCTTGAGCCGCGCAGAGCCCAACCCGTTCAAATCGGTGAAGGATCTTTACTTGCAGCCGGTCCGTAACGCGCTGGCGCTGGTTTTCAAAGATGGCCGTGTTCCATATCGATCCGGCCTCGCGGCGGCGGTTTCAACCTTCCTTGTTCTCTACAGCGCATTCTTCATCTGGGACCATTTCGTCTATGCCACGCAATCCAGGCTGCTCTCGGTCCATATGGAGGATCTGACTTGGACCGAGATCAAGCAGGCGAAAAGACAAGGCTATGACACCGTCCTCATTCCGACTGGCGGGACCGAGCAGAACGGGCCGCATGTTATTCTCGGCAAGCACAATTACATCGTCAGACATAATGCCGGCCGCATTGCGAAGGCGGTAGGCAAAACGCTGGTCGCGCCGGTCATGGCCTATGTGCCGGAAGGAGAGATTGCCCCGAAACCGAGCGGTCATATGCGCTTTCCCGGAACCGTCAGCCTGCCGGAGCCGGTCTTTGCGCAGGTGCTGGAGGCAGCAGCCGGCAGCTACAAAGCGCACGGCTTCAAGAATATCTTATTTTTGGGCGATAGCGGTGACAGCATGGCCACGCAAGACCGTCTGGCGGAGCGCTTGAACGGAGTTTGGGCGAAAGACGGCGTTCGCGTCGTGCATATCGATAAATATTATAAGGAAAATGGGCAGACGGACTGGTTGAAAGAGCAGGGCTATTTGATGAGCGATATTGGCCGTCATGCCGGGATCAGAGACACATCGGAATTGCTGGCCGTCCATAAAGAGGGCGTTCGCGCTCGCCCCGTGACGGGGATGATTTTCGGTCAGACCGGTTCGGACGGACGGCCAATGCTTGCGAGCAAAAAGATTGGCGAGACTATGCTTGAGCTGAAGATTCAGGCGGCGATCAAGCAAATCCGCGCCTTGCTTGGCAAAGATGAAAGTGTCGCGGAGGCAAAATAGCCTTCGGCAACTACGAAAAGGGCCGTTTGCTCGCTCTACAGGCGCTGTCTGTTTTGGCATCGTATGGCTGTAATCAGCTAACCTTTCTTCCAAATCCGAAAAGTGGAAGGACAGCTCAATGGCCGACGGCAAGAGCCGGCAAATTCTGTTTGCATCGCACCCTCATGGCGAGCTGCGCGCGGCCTGCCCCAAAGGCATCGATTCTATTTCGAATATGCGGGCGGCGCGGTTTGGGACGCGGTCATGCCGCTCCTTAATGATTTTGCGCACGTACCCGTCTGCGGCACCACCGCCCTTATAACGACACTGAACTCCCGCCCGGCCCCGACTGCCTCGGCCAGTTCACACGTCTCATCCTCGTCAAACGCCTGCGGGTTCAAGATTTTATTGTGTTCGATCATTACAAGCCAATTTCGTGACTTCCAACGCGAAGTAGGCGGCTGGCTTCGCGATGGCAAAATCAAATATCGCGAGGATATTATCGAAGGGCTGGAAAAAGCGCCGGAGGCCTTTATGGGGCTGCTTAAGGGCGAGAATTTCGGCAATCCGATTGTGAAGATCGGAGATTAGAGCGCTTTCAGGCGAAGCATGGCCCCGTGAAGACGGGGCTGGATACCGGTTCGCCGCTCGGAAAGCGTTGTAAAACAAACAGTTAGAGCCGGCGCTCCGATTCAATCGGAGCGGATTAGGCTAGATCACGATTGAACGATAAACGAAACGATGAACGGCCCTTGGCAGCTTTCACTTTAGGCTTTTGACCAGCCTTGACGAGCGTGCGTCAATAAACAAAACTTTGTTACGATTTGATAGTCGATATAATGCCGTCGCAAGTTTAAAGTAACATTATTCTAATCTTGCAAATCAATCATGCGGGTATCCAAATGTTTCGCGACATCCATTTCGATCGACGAGATGTTCGTGTCAAAATTGCAGCGTTTCTTCGCCGCGAGCGTCATAGATCTTTCTTGCAGGCCATCGGTGCGCGGCTAAAGGGCGCTAAGGAGAAATCGGTTCCCGCTTTTTGCGGAGGAACGTTGACCGCAATCCTCTTGGCTCTGTTGCCGATTGGGAATGCATCCGCGCAGGAAGGCGCGCCGGGCTATCTCCCGCCAGGCGAGCAAAAAAACATTATCCGGCAGGACATCCCGGAGCGGAAAAGCTCGCCCTCAGACGTCGCCCAAAACAGCAATGCAAGCCAAACGCAGGGCCGGACACAGAAAACGCAGCCCCGTGATCGCGGTAAAAAGCCTTTCGACGTCGCCGTTATCATTGGAAACAAATTTTACCAGCATGATGGTGTGCCCGATACGGCTTACGCTTACGACGATGCGGATGCGATGAGACAGATCCTCATCGAAAAGTAT
>CAZMAC010000101.1:0-1661 GCA_964564085.1 uncultured Hyphomicrobiaceae bacterium | reverse complement strand
GGCCGGAAAAGATCATTTGGCTGAAAGATACGGGCCAGGCCGAAATGCGGGCCATTTTCGGAACGGAAAATAACATTCGCGGCAGGATTTGGCGTACGATCGATCCCGAAGGAAGTTCGCGACTATTCGTCTATTATTCCGGTCACGGCACCAACGATATTGAATTGCAAAAGCCGTATATTCTGCCCGTCGACACTGAACCCGCAGAAGTTGCTGTCACCGGATATCCGCTGGACTTGTTTTACTCCAATCTGTCGAAACTACCGGTCAAGCACATCTTCGTCATGCTGGAGGCGAGTTTTTCCGGCCGCAGCAGCCAGAGCGATATGCTGGTTAAAAATATGAAGCCAGCCGATGTCTCCGCCAAAATACCCAAACGGGTCAAGCCTGGCCGTCTGACGATTATGACAGCGGCAGATGGCAAGCAATATTCCAATCTGAACAGACAGCAGCGTCACGGAATTTTTACGTCCCATCTCTTATCAGGTTTGAAAGGGGGTGCAGACGCCGACAAAGACGGGCTCGTTACCGTTCGCGAACTCCACCAATATGTCGATGCCGGCGTAAGCAGCCAGGCAAAGCGCGATTTGAAGACCGAGCAAACCCCGCAGCTGTTTGGCAATGCGGATTTCGCGATCGGCAAATATCGCAGTCGCCGGGTTAAGATCGCTGCAGTTGACGAAGAGGATCAATCCCCGGGCCCGCGCTCGCAGGAAGCCAAACCTGCCCCCGCCAAGCCGGAGAAGCCAAAAACAACGCCAGCTCCCGTTTCGTCCGCCGATCCCGACCCTGATCCTGCATCGGCTCCCGAGCCGAAGAAAAAGCCTAAGGTTGAAGAGCCAGTAGCGGCGCTTAATTCGCCTTCGCGCCAAGACGTTGAAAAACCCGAGGAAGCACAGAACGCACCTTTGCACCCGAAAGTTGAAGAACCCGAGGCGGCACAAAATCCGTCGTTGCAACCCGAAGTTGAGCGGCAGGAAAGGGCGGCGGACACTGAACAGGAAGAGTTGGCTTATTGGAATGAGGTCAAAGACAGCCAGAACGTTACGGGGCTTGAAAGCTATCTTGAGCGGTATCCGGACGGAAAATTCCGGGGCAGAGCGTTGCGAAGAATAAAAGACATAGAAAAGCAATACGCATCTTTGAGAGAAGAGTCAGACGTGGAGGAAAAACGCTTAGAGCAGGAAAAGAAACGGGCCCTAAGCCGAAACCTTCAGAAAGCTCTCAAAAACGCGGGATGTTACTCTGGCGGTATTGACGGAATATGGGGCCCCAAATCTCGGGCTGCGCTGAAAAAATTTGCCAATCGCGTTAACGAGACACTCAAAACGCTAGAGCCGACGAATGCCAATTTGAAAATTACGACGCGAAAGACTAAAGGACGTGTCTGCCCGGCCAAGAGGCCCAGGAAGAAGCCCGAGCCACGCTATGTCGAGGATGACGAAGACAATGACGACGACCGTTATGACGACATAGACCGTGAGGAACGCTACGTCGAAAATGACGATGACGAACCGCCCGTTTGGAGAGAGCCGCCGGACGATCGGTATGATGACGAAGGCGATGACGAGGTTGGTCTGTGCTGGAGCCATAGAAACCGCCTCGTAAGCTGCGATGATGCGGAGGCAACGCTGCGGTAAACGGTCGGGAGAAAGCTCTCA
>CAZMAC010000100.1:0-9024 GCA_964564085.1 uncultured Hyphomicrobiaceae bacterium | reverse complement strand
CACCCAGCGAGGCAACGGAGCAGCTTCCACAAACGATAACGCTCAGCGAGCCGGTTTGATGCGCCGCCCTAACCAGGGCACCGATCTCTGCGCCAAGCTCGAAGGCGATTTTGAGTTCAGCCGCATCTTCACCCTTTGCTGCAATCAAATGCTCGCTGACCTTAAAGCCTGCCTTTTTGAGTTTTGCCGTCAGCCCGGCCTTCCAAACAGTGTGGGCCATTTTATGCCAGCCAATGCCGCTGGGGCAGTGCGGCCAGCTCACATAGATGACTTCAATTGTCATTGGCCGCACCTTTCGCCTCTTTAATCAACGCCAGCGCTTCGACAGCTTTAAGGCTGCCGTCATAGAGCGCGCGCCCGGCAATTGCGCCTTCGAGTCGCGTATATTTGCTTTCAACAAGACGTTTGATATCATCCAGCCCGGCAAGTCCGCCAGACGCAATCACCGGAATCGAGACGTCACGCGCTAAAGCCAGCGTTGCATCGAGATTGAGGCCGGTCAGCACGCCGTCCCGGTCGATATCGGTGTAGATGATCGCAGCGACCCCAGCATCCTCAAAGCGCCTGGCGAGCTCGGCCGCTGTCAGCTCGCTCGTCTCGGCCCAGCCCTCAATGGCGACCATGCCATCGCGCGCATCGATGCCGACCGCGATTCGTTCGGGAAATTTTCGCGCCGCCGCCTGCACCAGTTGCGGATCGCGCACAGCGGCTGTGCCCAATATGACACGTGTGATGCCTTCATTGAACCAGGTCTCGATCTGGTCCATCGAGCGGATGCCGCCGCCGAGCTGAACCGGGATCGATAGGGTTTGCAATATCTGACGCACCGCTTCGGCGTTCACCGGCGCGCCCGCAAAAGCCCCATTCAAATCAACGACATGAAGATAATCGAAGCCGAGTTTTTCAAAGTCGCGCGCCTGTGCCGCCGGATCGTCGCCGAACACGGTCGCCTCGTCTAACAAGCCCTGGCGCAAACGCACACATTGGCCGTCTTTCAAATCGATAGCCGGGAAGAGCCTCATTGGGTATATTCCATCTCAAATCGGACACAGAGATTTGCAATGCTGTGCTCGAGTTTAGTTGCGCGTTTGTTGCGCTCCTCACCCTCGTATCCGCGTCCGGAGCTGAGTTTTCCGAAATTGAATCGGACTTAGGGATCCATGCGGCGATACATCATTTCCTACGACCTTTACAGACCCGGAAACAACTATTCCGACTTCACGGCCGAGATCAAGCGGCTCGGCGAAGATTGGGAGCATCCGCTCGCCAATCTCTGGATTGTCGAAACAGTCAAATCGGCGGATGAGATTCGCGCAGTTCTCGGCAATCACCTCATCACTGGGGACAAGCTTTATATCCGCGAGGTAGCCGACGACGTGGCGGGGATGGAGATTGCTCCAGGCACGCCAGCCCGGATGAGCGCGATCTCAGCGCATGAACGCGCGCCCGTCAAGCTCCTGGCGAATGTTTTGTCCCGCGCGCGGACGCCGGCAGAGTCGCACCTGCTTACGGCCGCCACTGAAGAAAATTGGTAATTAGCTTGAGGCCAAGCCTCTGGCTTTTTTCCGGATGGAACTGGGTCCCGGCGATATTGTCCCTGGCAACGATCGCCGTGACCGCCCCGCCATAATCGACTTCGGCGACAAGCTCGCTTTGATCGGCATTCGTCAGAGCATAGGAATGGACGAAATAGCCGTGCCAGCCGTCCTCTCCGCCGGGTATGCCATCGAGTAGCGGGTGATCGCAGATTCTATTCAGCGTATTCCAGCCCATATGTGGAATTTTGAGACTCGGATCAGCCGGATCGATCATCTTGACGTCGCCTTTGATCCAGCCGAAGCCTCGCGTTACGCCGTGTTCAAAGCCGCGTTCGGATAGAAGCTGCATCCCGACACAAATGCCGAGAAAAGGCTTACCCTCCCGTTTGACGGCCTCTTCGATGGTTTCCTTCATCCCTTCGACAGCGATAAGGCCCGCAAGGCAATCGGCATAGGCCCCAACGCCGGGCAGGACGACGGCTTCCGCTTTGCGCACGGCCTCAGGGTCGGATGTTACGAGGATCGTCTGGCCGGCTCCGGCTTCCGCCGCCGCGCGCTCGAATGCTTTGGCGGCGGAGTGCAGGTTGCCCGAACCATAATCGATGATCGCAACCGTCATGATCGAAAGCTAATTGCCATGCGCAGGAAACATGCCGATTACCGGAACACCGCTGCCGGACGTAGCCGGCTTCGCATCCGCCGTTCCGGCTTTCGGGTTCACGGGCTCGCGGGCTGTCTGGACTCTCACCTGCGGCAGCCATTCCATGAGAAAGCGGCGCTCGCATTCCGCCAGATTTCGGCCGGAGACGACGCCCGCCAAGACATGGTCCCGGCGCTCCAGCGACGCTCGGTAAATGTCTCTGGCCTCGAATGCGAAAATCAGATTGAGAAGAAAACCGCCCCAGCCGATCGCTGCTTCACCGGCGTTGAGCTGCATCAGCGCGACCGTCAGCCCGGTACTGAGCGCAAGATAGAGAAACAGCCCCCACCAAAGCCGGTTGAACAGGAACCACAAAGCGGGAAGAAACAGGGCCCAGATTGCAAAGCCTTCCTTGACGAAGACCAGCCCCGCGGCACGTTCCTCAACGTCTTCCGGCGGATCGTGCTTTTCATAGACCGTATATGTTTGCACCGGTTGACTCCATGAGGTTAGTTACTAAGCGTGCCTTTGGTCGTCGGGATCTTGTCGGCTTGCGCCGGGTCGATCGACACAGCCGCCCTTAGCGCTCGCGCCAAGCCCTTATAGCAAGTTTCCGCGATATGATGCGAGTTTTCGCCGTAAAGATTTTCGACATGCAACGTCATCCCGGCATTTTGCGCGAAGGCCTGGAACCATTCGCGGAAAAGCTCGGTGTCCATCTCCCCGACTTTCGCGGTCGGAAAAGTCACTTTCCAAACCAGAAAAGGCCGGCCGGAAATGTCGAGCGCGACCCGCGTCAAGGCTTCATCCATCGGCAAGTCCTGCGAAGCGTAGCGCGTAATGCCGCGTTTGTCTCCAAGCGCCTGCGCAACCGCTTGCCCAAGCACAATGCCGCAATCCTCACCCGTATGATGCTGGTCGATATGCAGATCGCCCTTGGCCCGCAGGCTGATATCGATCAGCGAATGGCGGGCAAGCTGCTCAAGCATATGGTCGAGAAAACCGATCCCGGTCTCGATGTCGTAACGGCCGGTCCCATCGAGATTGATCTCGGCGGTGATCTCGGTTTCCTTGGTTTTCCGGTCGATTTTTGCTTTGCGCATGCGTTAAATCCGCTTGGGACAAGTTAAGTGGCTGCCCTGAAAAGGCTTGATTGAGATTGCACCTTACTCAAGAAAGCTTGATATCAAGTACATCCTTTACGATATCCCACCAAGATTTCTCAAGACGGATTAAAATGTCGGAACACGCACCAAGCTACCCTTATTGGCACGGCACCACGATTTTGACCGTTCGTAAAGGCGACAAGGTCGTCATTGCCGGAGACGGGCAGGTTTCGCTCGGCCAGACCACAATCAAAGCCAATGCGCGCAAGGTACGCAGCATCGGCAAGGGCAATGTGATTGCTGGTTTTGCCGGAGCGACGGCGGACGCTTTCACGCTTCTGGAGCGGCTGGACGCCAAGCTGGAGCAATATCCCGAGCAGCTCATGCGCGCCTGCGTCGATCTGGCAAAGGACTGGCGCACAGACCGCTATCTCCGGCGCCTGGAAGCGATGATGCTGGTTGCGGACAAATCGAATACGCTGGTTTTGACAGGCACCGGCGACGTGCTTGAGCCGGAGATGCATGTTATGGGCATCGGCTCAGGCGGGCATTATGCGCTTGCCGCGGCGCGCGCGCTTTACGACATGGATCTAGACGCGGAAACGATTGCACGCAAAGGCATGGCGATTGCATCCGATATTTGTGTGTATACGAATAATAATCTGATTTTAGAAAGCTTGCCCTCCATTTCCGAAGGCTAAGCACCTCCAAACATCTGGCTGATCAAATGACAAGTTTTTCTCCTCGCGAAATCGTCTCCGAACTCGACCGCTACATTATCGGTCAGAACGACGCCAAGCGCGCCGTAGCCATTGCGCTGCGCAATCGCTGGCGCCGTCAGCAACTCGATGAGGAAATGCGCGAGGAGGTGCTGCCGAAGAACATTTTGATGATCGGCCCGACCGGCGTCGGTAAAACGGAAATCTCGCGCCGTCTCGCCAAGCTTGCCAACGCCCCGTTCCTGAAGGTCGAGGCGACGAAATTCACCGAAGTCGGCTATGTCGGCCGCGATGTCGATCAGATCATCCGCGACTTGATGGAAATCGCCATCGGTCTTGTACGCGAAACAAAACGCAAGGAAGTGCAGGCAAACGCCCATCTGCTGGCTGAGGAGCGTGTAATATCAGCCCTTGTCGGTGAAAACGCTTCGCCGTCAACCCGCGAAAGCTTCCGCAAACGCCTCCGTTCAGGAGAGATGGATGAGAAGGAAATCGAGATCGAGGTTGCCGATACAGGCGGCGGTTTTCCCAGTTTTGAGATACCGGGAATGCCGGGCAGCCAGATCGGCATGATCAATATCAACGAAATGCTGGGCAAGGCACTCGGAGGGCGGACCAAGAAGCGTAAAACTACTGTCCGTGACAGCTATGCGCTGCTGATCAATGAAGAGTCCGACAAGCTGCTCGATAATGACCAGCTCGTTCATGAAGCCATCGAAGCCGTCGAGAATAACGGCATTGTCTTTATCGACGAGATCGACAAGATTTGCGCGCGTTCGGAGCGGATGGGCGCGGATGTGAGCCGCGAAGGCGTGCAGCGGGATCTATTGCCGCTGATCGAGGGCACGACCGTCGGCACGAAATACGGCCCCGTTAAGACCGATCATGTGTTGTTCATTGCCTCCGGCGCATTCCATGTCGCCAAACCGTCGGATTTGCTGCCGGAAATGCAAGGCCGTCTGCCGATCCGCGTCGAATTGAACGCTCTGACACGGGAAGATTTCCGGCGCATTCTCCGCGAGCCGCAAACCAGCCTCATCAAGCAATATATCGCCCTGATGAAAACCGAAGGCCTGGAGCTGGAAATCACCGAAGACGCCATTGACGCTATTGCCGACATCGCCGTTCAGGTCAATGCAAGCGTTGAAAATATTGGCGCCCGCCGTCTCTCGACGGTCATGGAAAGGGTGCTCGACGAGATCAGCTTCACTGCATCCGATCGCGCCAATACGCAATTCACGATCGATGCCGACTATGTGCGTGAGAATATCGCCGATCTGGCGGAGAATGCCGATTTGAGCAAGTTCATTCTGTAATCGCGCGACGCTCGACGATGCCGGGAGCCAACCAAGCTCGATCTACAACCAATGTAGCCGGCGCGCCTCTCGAAATCATCTATGACGGCGAATGCCCGTTTTGCGCGGCCTATGTGCGTATGGTCCGGCTCAAAGAAGCGGTTGGGCCGGTTAAGCTGATTGACGGGCGGGCGCATTCGGATGCTGCCGCGAGCCTTTACGCAAAGGGCATTGACCTTAATCAAACGATGGCTGTGAATTACGGCAGCGCGACTTATGCGGGTCCGCGCGCGATCGAGATGATTTCATTGCTCAGCTCTAACTCCGGTTTCATGAACCGGCTCACGGCGCATTTGTTGCGCAATAAGCGGCGTGCGGATTTTTTCTATCCGATCCTGCGCTTCGGGCGCAATTCGGCGCTAAAGCTGCTCGGCAAGGACAAGATCGACATTCCCCGCACTTAATAGCAAAATCGAGACTTCTCTCATCCTCCAGAGCACTCTGAGCGCCAAGGATATTGGAACGCCCTTATGAACCTTTTTCATCTCCTGCAACAGTCAAAAGACTCTGGCCGCCCCGTCCGTACGGGGCTGATCGGCGCGGGCAAATTCGGCTCGATGTTCCTTGCGCAAACGCCGTTTACCGATGGGCTAACGGTTAGCGCTATTGCCGATCTTTCGCCGGAGCGGGCGAAGTCTGCCTGTCAGGCGGTCGGCTGGGACGAGCCGCTGATTTCGGCGACGGCCTTTCTTGAGGATGGCGCGGAGCTGGCAAAGCGCAACGATGTCGATGTCGTGATCGAGGCGACCGGCAATCCCGCAGCAGGCATCCGGCATGCGCGCAGCGCCATCGCGGCCGGCAAGCACATCGTGATGGTCAATGTCGAAGCCGACCTTCTCGTCGGGCAGTTGCTCGCGGCAGAAGCGCAATCCGCTGGTGTCGTCTACAGCATGGCCTATGGCGATCAGCCCTCGCTTGTTTCGGAAATGGTCGATTGGGCGCGCGCCTGCGGCTTTTGCGTGACGGCGGCGGGCAAGGGTACAAAATATCTGCCCGCCTATCACCATGTCACCCCTGCCGATGTCTGGGCGCATTACGGACTGACGCCGGAGACCGCCAAAGTTGCGGGCATGAATCCGCAAATGTTCAATTCCTTCCTCGACGGCACCAAATCCGCCATCGAAATGGCGGCCATCGCCAATGCCTGCGGCCTCAATGCGCCCGATGATGGCTTGGCTTTCCCGCCTTGCGGCGTCGACGATCTGCCGCATATTTTGCGTCCCAAGCCGGAGGGCGGCGTGTTGGACGGCGAGGGGATGGTCGAGGTCGTCTCGTCGCTGGAGCGTGACGGGCGGCCGGTTTTCCGCGATCTGCGCTGGGGCGTCTATGTCGTATTGGAAGCGCCAAGCGATTATGCGGCGGCCTGTTTCAAGCAATATGGTCTGAAGACGGACGAAACCGGCCGATATGGCGCGATGTACAAGCCCTATCATTTGATCGGCTTGGAACTGAATATCTCTGTTCTCTCCGCCGCGCTGCGAGGTGAGCCGACCGGCGTGTCCCGGGAGTTTCGCAGCGATGCCGTCGCGGTCGCCAAACGCGCGCTGAAGGCCGGGGAAATGCTGGACGGCGAAGGCGGCTTTACGGTCTGGGGTAAGCTGATGCCGGCGGCGAAAAGCCTTGCCGCAAGCGCATTGCCGATCGGCCTAGCGCACAGCGTCAGACTCAAAAGCCATATCGCGCATGACCAGCTTGTAACCTGGAACGATGTCGAGATCGATGAAACAGCCGATGCTGTGCGTACACGGCGCTCTCTGGAGGCCAAATTCAGAGCAGCTTAATCCTGAAAAGTTGCAGCGAACTGTCATCTCAAGGAGATTGAATCAAGACGGCTGAACGAGGTCGAGCCACTCGTCTTCTGTCAGAACATTGACGCCAAGCTCCTGCGCGTTTTTCAGCTTCGACCCGGCCCCAGGCCCGGCGATGACATAATCGGTCTTTTTCGAGACCGAACCGGAGACCTTCGCGCCAAGCCTTTCGGCCATCGCCTTGGCTTCCTGCCGGGTCAATTTTTCCAGCGTCCCGGTAAAGACGACGGTCTTGCCGGCAACGGCTGAATCCGCAGTCGCGGGGCGCTCAAAAGGCTGAATATCGATCTGTTCAATCAGCGCATCGACCGCCTCGATATTGTGCGTCTCAGCAAAAAATTCGACCAGCGCGTCCGCCGCCGTTTCGCCGATGCCGTCAATATTGGTGAGGTCGCGATAGGCGTCGCCGTCTCTATCTTGAGCCGCCGTCAACGCCTCGCGTAGCGCCTCGAACGTGCCGTAACTGCCGGCGAGGATTTTCGCCGTAACTTCTCCGACATGCCGGATACCGAGCGCATAAATCAAACGGTCCAGCCCGACCCAGCGTCGCTCCTCAATGGCCTCGAAAAGATTCTGCGCCGATTTGGTCCCCCAGCCTTCCTTGGCGCGCAGCGGGGTCAGATTGCCTGTCGCTTTATCGCGCTCAGCCAGGGTAAAGATATCGGCAGGGGTCTTTATCCGTCCCTCGCTGTAAAACGCCTCAACCTGTTTTGTGCCGAGCCCTTCAATATCGAAGGCGTTGCGGGAGACGAAATGCCTCAACCGCTCCACGATTTGCGCAGCGCAGATCAGACCGCCCGTGCAGCGGCGTACAGCATCAAGCTTGCCGGTCTTCTCATTCATTTCGCGAACGGCATGAGAGCCGCAGACCGGACATTTATCAGGGAACAGATAAGGCGCGGAATCGGCGGGGCGCTTTTCGGGAATAAATCCCAGTATTTGCGGGATCACATCGCCTGCCCTCTGGATCGTGACCCAATCGCCAATGCGGATGTCTTTGCGCGCGATCTCATCCTCATTATGCAGCGTGGCATTTTGCACCACCACACCGCCGACCGTGACCGGCTCCAGCTTGGCAACAGGTGTCAGCGCGCCCGTCCGGCCGACCTGAATGTCGACATCTTTCAAGATTGTTATCGCCTGCTCCGCTGCAAATTTATGGGCCGTCGCCCAGCGCGGCGAGCGCGAGACAAAGCCGAGCCGGTTTTGCAATGCAAGGCTGTTGACCTTATAGACGACGCCGTCAATGTCGTAATCGAGCGTGGCGCGCTGTTCCTCCATTGCGGCATAGGCTGCGAGCATCTCCTCGGCCGAGCGGCAAAGCGTCATCAGCGGATTGACCGGAAAGCCCCAGCGTTTGAAAGCTTCCTCGACGACGCCGAATTGCGTATCGGCCGGCAGCGCGGAGACGTCGCCCCAGGCATAGGCGAAGAATTGCAGCGGACGCGCTTTCGTGATGGATGCATCGAGCTGGCGCAGTGAGCCGGCCGCCGCGTTCCGGGGATTGGCAAAGAGCCGGTGGCCGGCTTTCTCCTGCGCCGCGTTGAGCGCCTGGAAATCGCTGTGGCTCATGTAGATCTCGCCGCGGACTTCGAAGGGATCGGGGAAGCCGCGCGCTTTCACCTCTCTCGGAACGTCCTCGATGGTTCGCACATTGGCGGTGACGTTCTCGCCCTCGTAGCCGGCACCGCGCGTCGCACCTTGCACGAGACGACCGCTTTCGTAGCGCAAGGTGATGGAGAGACCGTCGATCTTGGGCTCGGTGGTGAAGGCAAGCGCCGCGTCCGCGTCCAGCCCGAGGAAGCGCCGCACGCGCTCGATGAACTCCCGCACGCCCTCATCGTCGAACACGTTTCCG
>CAZMAC010000099.1:0-9214 GCA_964564085.1 uncultured Hyphomicrobiaceae bacterium | reverse complement strand
GGATCCCCTTGTTTTTCAATGTCTTGAGCGCGCTGATCGCGTCGGGATAGGCATCAAGCGTCAAATAAAGCCCGAGCAGACGGTCTCGCAGCGATCGATCGCTCACGCCATATTGCACCAGGGCGTAATCGAGCGCATTGGTGGTCACGGCCTCAAAGTCCGCATGTGTCCCCATGAGGCTCCGCAGCCAGGTATATTGCAGTTGCTTGGCTCGCCAGACATCCGAAATTTCATTCGCGTCCGGTCCGATTTCGTCAGCCATGCTGGCGACAGGGGCATGGACATTGAACAATGTACCGTAAGCGTCGAACAGAACGCCTTTTATCGGGGACGTTAGCGCCATGACGGAGTTCCTCCCTTGCGCCCCTCGACTATTCGGAGATCAGAAAGGCTTTGCGGGGCCGAGTGAGGACCAGAATAACCCGGCGCCAAGCAGCATGACCAGCAGCGATCCGCCTATAGCGGCAAAATCGTAAATCCCGGTGGTCAGCCGGCTGCCCGCAAAGCGCAAGGCCAGATCGCGCGAGCCGACGGCAAGAACGGCAAGCGTCGAAACCGTGATCGCCGTGCCGATAGCCATCGCAAATGTTGCGCCGACACCCGCCCAGAACAGCCCCTGAGTGAGCGCGAAGACCAGGACAAGGATCGCGCCGGTGCAAGGCCGTATCCCGATGGCGAAAACGATCGCTGCAGCATTCGTGATTGACCAGTCCTTTTGCAGCATCTTGGCGTCCGGCATATGGGCGTGGCCGCAGCCGCAATTCTCGTTATGACTATGATCGTGATGGTGGTGATTGTGAGCCGACGCTTCGGCTGCCTTCGCCGCCGCGTGACCGGCCAGACGCCGCCTGACATAGAGATAAAGCAGCCAAAGCCCCGTCAGCGCGATTAGCAATCCGCTCGCCGTTTCAAAACGGCGGACCATTTGTTGAATCTGTATCCCGGCCGCATTGAGCGCAATCGCCAGCACGCTGACAATCGCGATTGCCGAAAGCGCCTGGACGAATGCCGCTAGGAAAGAAAGGACGACGCCTCGCCGGACAGTCGCGCCATTTGCAAGCACATAAGACGAGATCACCGCTTTCCCATGTCCCGGGCCGGCCGCATGGAAGACACCGTAAAGAAAGCTGACGGCGACGAGAAAGAAAGCGGCGCTGAACGTTTCGCCGGTTTTAAGACCTTTTACAGCCTCAGCGAGCTGGCGATGAAGCTTTTGCTGCGTTTCGAGAATAAAGCCCCACCAACTGCTGGAGCTCTGCGGCGCGGTTGCCGGTGCAGCCGGTTTTGCCCCGGTCTCCGGCCTTGCGCCCCAGGCCGCTTTCGGCGCTTCCGGCTTGGATTGACCTGCAGACGGCCAGGCAGCGCGGGGCGTCGTCCGGTCTTGCCCAGCCGCTTGAGCGTAGGCTGAATTCACAGCGATCTGCGGTGCAGCCAAACTCGCAATGAGACCAAATACAAAAACAGCCAGCCGGATCATCAGTTCTTTGTCCCTTATCCGGCAGCGCAGGAGATGGTAACGGACTTGGCATATTGCTCAGCAAGGGCGCTGGTTTCTTCGCTATCGTTGAAAAAAGCCTCCCCCAGCGTGGAGACCGTGCCCTGTACTGTTTGCGGATCGGGCTCTTTGACGATCGGTGCACAGCCGGCGGGAGCGCCCGCAAGTTGAACGGGGTTCTCTTTGGCCAATGCGAAGTCGACGTAAAAGGTGGGATCGTAAACGGCGAAGGTGAATTCCTTCACCTTGTCTTTTAAGACCGGCTCTTTAAGCGGTAGTGTCAGAAGCAATGCCAGCTTACCGTCGGTATATTCGAGCCAGTAATCGCGCGGCGGCAGACGCTCCAGAACCGCGTCTGCGAGTTTGGGAAAGGTGAAATAGCCGAATTCCTTCAGGGAAGCGATATTAATCTCGGCGAGCTGCTGAAGCTCGCCACGATCATATTCTCCGTCCTTATTCTTATCCAATCCCTGAATGGCGAAGCTCGAATAGAACTCGTCGAATGTCCATTTGTGACGAAAGCCGGTGATGGCTTTTTGCGCGTCGTGAACGACCTCAGTCTCGACCGTCACCCAGACATGGGGGTGCGCCGAGGCGCGTTGCGCATTAAAAGTCGCCGCCACGAACAGTGCTGTGAGAAACAGGAAAACGCCGGACTGGACATGTTTCATTCGCTTGACCTTCAAAAGAGTTCGTTCAATCGGAACTCAAACCGGAATAGCAGGCAATAAGCTTGCACGCAAATTTTGGCGAAGTGACGAATAACGCGCGTAATAAGGGCACGTCGGAAGTCTCTTTATTTTTTGCAAGACTTAAACAGTCGGAAATTTTCTCGCGACACTGGCAATAAGATCGGCAATGCATTAAAGGTAATGTTATAACATTAAATCATGCGAGGAATTTATGAGGCGAACATTTGCGATGGCGGCGTTTCTTGCCGCACTCAGTCTTGGTTTCATGGCTCCAAAAACAGCACAGTCTGCAGAAGCCCTAAAAGCCGTTGTGACAATCAAACCGATCCATTCGCTCGCCGCCGCAATCATGGACGGCGCGGGAACACCCATCTTGCTATTGAAAGGCGCGAGCTCGCCGCATTCTTATGCGTTGAAGCCGTCAGACGCAAAAGATCTGAGTTCTGCAAAAATTGTTATACGCGTTAGTGAGGGGTTGGAGACGTTTTTAGAAAAACCGCTCAACAGCTTGGCTAAATCCGCGACATTGATCAGCCTTGATGACATTAAAGGTATAAAGCTGTTGCCGATGCGCGAAGGCGGGGCATTTGATGCTCACGCGCATGATCATGATGAAGATCATGGTCATGATGACGCTCACGCACATGAAGAGAAAGAGAAAGAACATGCTCATGACGATGCTCACGCGCATGGAGAGGAAAAACATGATCATGGGCATGAAGAAAAACATGCAGCTGAAAAAAAAGAGGAAGATCATCATCATTCGGATGAGCATGCCAAAAGCGATCATCATGACGACGCTCATGACGCCCATCTTTGGCTCAGTCCCAAAAATGCAGCCATCGTAGCAGATCATCTCGTGAAAGTTTTTTCTGAAGCACAGCCTGAGAAGGCATCTCTTTTCAAAGAAAATGCGGAAAAGCTAAAACAACGTCTGGCTAAGCTTGACAGCGATCTGGAAAAAAAGCTCGATCCAGTCAAAGACAAGCCCTTTATCGTCTTTCACGACGCCTACCAATATTTCGAAGATCATTACGGGCTGAATACTGCCGGCTCCATTACCGTCAGCCCCGAACGCCAGCCGGGTGCGGCACGGCTTAAGGAAATTCGTGAGAAAATTACCAATAGCCAGGCAAAATGCGTTTTCTCGGAGCCGCAATTCACGCCGAAGCTCGTTAACACCGTGATTGAGGGAACGGACGCAAGAATGGGGGTACTGGACCCGATCGGGGCGGCACTGCCTGAGGGCGCCGATCACTATTTTGAACTCATGAAAGCTTTGGCGAAAAGCCTGAATGATTGCCTTTCCGGGTCCGCGTAACCGGCCTGGAATAAAAAAGGCCGAGGGAAAAACCCCGGCCTCAATCAATTTAATTTTACTTCGAAATCCGCTTACGAGCTGGCGAAGCGCGACCAGGTCACTGTAACGCGGGTGCCGATTCGAGCGCGGTTATAAAGATCGATCACATGCGAATTGTGCATCCGGATGCATCCTTTGGAAACCTGCCGGCCGATCAGCCAGGGCGCGTCCGTGCCGTGAATCCGGTATAGCGTACTGCCGAGGTACAGAGCGCGCACGCCAAGCGGGTTGCGCGGATGGCCGCCGGGCACGTGAGCGGGCAGTTTGGGGTTCTCACGGCGCATTGATGCAGTCGGCGTCCAGCCTGGATTGACCTTTTTTGCACTGACGCGCAGCGTTCCCGACCAGCGTGCATCGCCCTTCGGAATTGCGATCGGATAGCTGATCGCCTTGCCTTTTGAGACCGTATAATACAGACGGCGGTCGCCAAAGCTAACAATGATCTGGCCGGCCGAATATTTACGCGGGAACGACACCGAATGTTTGCCGCCGGCATTGGAAAAAAAGCCGCCGCCGCTATAGGAACTGCTTGAGCTGCCACTACTTCCGCCGCGTCCGCCGGAAAAGAAATCCTGCAACCATTCCTGGTTGGCCCGCGCGTCCGGCGCCTGCCAGACCACAGCCGCCATTGCCCCGGCAGCAATTGCTGCAAATTTAAATAATCCTCTAAACATCAAACCTCCATGTCCCTCACAAAAACTGTCACTTTCCCGATCCCTGCCGTCCACTAAGCAGAACTCATCTTCGTACCTACCGGACGACATGCACTGGCGCGCCGATATGGACTCTTTTAAACAAATCAACGACATCGCTGTTCCGCATCCGGATGCATCCGCTCGAAGCCGCACGACCGATCGACGACGGCGCATTCGTTCCGTGTATTCTGTATGCTGTCCAACCGAGATAGATCGCACGCACGCCTAACGGATTCCTAGGGCCTGGCGGAACATAGGCCGGCAATCGCGGATTTTCCCGGCGCATTCTCGGCGTCGGGCTCCAACCCGGATTGCGTCTCTTCGATTGCACAAAGGTGTCACCCGACCATTGCATGCCTTGTTTGCCGACAGCGACGTCGTATCTCAAAGCCGCACCCTGGCCGAGAATGTAATAAAGCTTGCGCTCAGAGGTCTTGATAATGATCGTCCCCATGCCGTGGTCGCCGTCCCAATTGACGAGCTCGCGAGCTTCGGCTTTGCCAAAGCTTACGGACAGGAGGACAATGGCCGCATAGGCCATGCCTTGCCCAAGGCAGAATCTAAACTTACCGATCCGCACTGTTTTAGTCCCCATCTTACTCAGATACTGATGCCCAGCTGTGCTCAAAGACCTCAGATGTATGACAATAGACGCGAATCGGTCCGCAAAGGTTTCAGAACACGCCATTTTCATAGTCCATGATCATGACGTTTCCATCAAGCCCTGCAGGCTCGACTGAGAAACGGAATGCAAAGCACTTGTGTCGGATTCGCCACAATTTAGACATAACTCGTGCGGCTCCTTAATTTCCCCAAGAAAACAGGATCTTATCAACATGCTTTGCCTTATTGAATTGAGGCGATTTTATGGCTCAAGAAATCAAGATAAGGTAAACGAACGGGTAATTTTCTAAGTAATTTTCCGGTCATCACCCGGACAGGAAGCAGAATGGCTCTCATGGATCTGACGCAGCTTTCCGCCACCGAACTTGCAGAAAAAATTCGCTCGGGCGAATGCCGTAGCGAGGAGGTGGTCGCAGCCAGTCTTGAACGCATATCGCAAAAAGAGCCGGAGATCGGCGCCTGGGCTTATTTCGATGCGGCTTACGCCATAGAGCAGGCGCGCCAGGCAGACCGGCTGAGAGGAACCGGCCAGCCAGTCGGCCCGCTGCATGGCGTGCCTTTCGGCGCAAAAGACATTTACGATACCGCTGACATGCCAACAGAGCATGGTAGTGCGGCCTTTGCAGGCCATCGTCCCTCGAAAGATGCCGCCGCCGTCACAAGGCTGCGGGAAGCGGGCGCGATCCTTATCGGGAAGACGGTCACCACCGAGCTTGCCGTCTATCACCCCGGCAAGACACGCAATCCGCACAATCCGGCTCATACGCCGGGCGGCTCGTCTTCCGGTTCCGCCGCGGCGGTGGCCGCCAATATGGTGCCTCTGACATTGGGAACGCAAACCAATGGCTCGGTCATCCGCCCGGCATCGTTCTGTGGCGTTTACGGTTTCAAGCCGAGTTTCGGCATGGTTTCGCGGGCGGGTATCCTGACGCAATCGCCTCCGCTCGATACACCGGGCGTCTTTGCGCGATCGGTCGAGGATCTTGCCCTGGCAGCCGACCTTTTATCCGCCTACGATCCTCTCGATTCCTGGATGTTTCCACGAAGCCGAGGTAGCCACTCCCATGTCGCGGCAGGTGAACCACCCCTGCCTCCGCTTGTTGCATTCGTTAAGACGCCATTCTGGGATCGGGCCGACGAGCCGACCCGTGAAGCCTTCGCCGAACTACGTGAAGCACTGGGCGATCATTGCGAGGAGGTCGAACTCCCTGCCATCTTCGCCTCAAGCGAACAATGGCACCGCCAGATCATGCTCCCTGATATCGCAAGGCATTTCGGACCGATTGCGGAAAAAAGCGGCGACGTGCTCAGCACAAAGCTGAAAGGCATGATCGAAGAGGGGCACCGGGTTACCGCGGTCGATTATAATCGCGCCCAGCAGCAATCTGAGCTTCTCTATGCGCTTTTGGGCGAATATTTCGAGCGATATGCGGTCATTCTCACCCCCGCCGCCCCAGGCCCTGCACCAAAAAGTCTTGAGACAACAGGCGATCCCATCTTTTCCACACTATGGACATATCTCGGTGTACCGGCTGTTTCTATTCCGCTTCTGGAGATTGACTCCATGCCTGTCGGCGTCCAATTAATCGGCGCCAGACGCGAGGATGCCAGACTGCTACGCACAGCACGCTGGCTGGCCGGTCATCTTCGGGATGTTTGAATGGTTTTGTCAGAACGGAATTTGATTTTGAGTTGCAATCGTATATTAAAAAGATCAAACTGTACTATATAACAAACAAGTCTTTGAAGGATGTCATATATGAGCACCCAATTTTCTGAGAGAGAAAGCGTGCAATCCCATGCCGGCGATCGGTGGGCTCCAACGCCGGAGCTTTTTGCGCCGAAAGGCCAGATTTCTTCCCTAAAAGAAGAAGCTGGCGAACTGGTTTCGTGGAACCTTACTCCGCGCCAGCTTTGCGATGTGGAATTGCTACTGAACGGTGGCTTTGCGCCTCTTACCGGCTTTTTGACTCAACCTGACTATGAGCGCGTCCTGGAAGACATGCGTCTGGCATCGGGCGCATTGTGGCCGATCCCGGTCACGCTCGATGTAGACGCTGAATTCGCATCGAAGCTTGCTGCCGGGCAGCGCATCGCGCTCAAAGACCCTGAAAATGTCATTGTCGCCCTCCTCGAAGTTGGCTCGATCTGGCAGCCGGATAAGCGCCTCGAGGCAATCAAGGTTCTCGGCGCTGACGATTCTGCCCATCCCGCCGTGCGCTATCTGCATGACAAAGCCGGCAGCCATTATGTCGGCGGCAAGCTGATCGGACTGCAGGCGCCGAACCATTATGATTATCGCAATCGCCGTCATACCCCGAACGAGCTGAAAGCGCTCTTCAAAAGCTGGGGCTGGGACAAGGTCGTCGCCTTTCAGACGCGGAATCCGCTGCACCGCGCCCATTTGGAGCTGACACTGCGCGCGGGAGAGCAGGTCGGCGGCAATCTTCTGATCCACCCCGTCGTCGGCATGAAGATACCGGGCGATGTCGACCATTTCACCCGGGTCCGTTGCTACGAGGCGCTCCTGCCGCATTATCCGGACGGCCAGGCGACACTCAGCCTCCTGCCGCTCGCCATGCGTATGGCCGGACCGCGTGAGGCGCTCTGGCACGCGCTGATCCGGCGCAATTACGGGTGCACGCATTTTATCGTCGGGCGCGACCATGCCGGGCCGGGCAACAATAGCGAAGGCAAACCGTTTTACGGCCCTTACGATGCGCAGGACATGGTCAAGCAATATGAGACCGAGATCGGCATTGAAATGGTGCCGTTCAAAGAGATGGTCTATCTGCAAAACCGTCAGCAATACGCGCCCGCAGATGAAATCCAATCCGGCGAAGCGATCCTCAACCTATCCGGCACGGAGCTGCGCCGCCGTCTGCAAACCGGCGAAGACATCCCGGAGTGGTTCTCCTTTCCAAACGTGATCGATGAGCTGCGCCGCACGCATCCACCGCGCGACCGTCAGGGCTTTACCATCTTCTTCACCGGCCTGTCAGGCGCAGGAAAATCGACAATCGCAAATGCGCTGATGGCCAAGCTGATGCAGATCGGCGGACGGGCACTCACTTTGCTTGATGGCGACCATGTGCGGAAACATCTGTCATCCGAACTCGGCTTCTCCAAAGAGCATCGCAATATCAACATTCTCCGGATCGGCTATGTTGCCTCCGAGATCACCAAGAATGGCGGTATTGCCATTTGCGCCCCCATCGCGCCCTATGCCGCAACGCGCCTCGAAGTGCGTGAGATGATCGAGCCTTATGGCGCGTTTATCGAAGTCCACATTGCAACACCGCTTGCTGAATGCGAGCGCCGCGACCGCAAGGGGCTCTATAAGCTCGCGCGCGAGGGCAAGATCAAGCAGTTCACCGGCATCGATGATCCCTATGAGGCGCCGGAGACACCGGAAGTGTCGATCGACACGCTGGCTCTTGCGCCAGACGCCGCCGCGGATGCGATCCTTGCAAGGATCATCGAAATGGGGCTCGTACCGCGCCATGCGCAAGGCCATGTCGAGCTTCAGCCATTTGCTGTATCGGCGTAAGGACGAGCAATAAGGGCACATCCTGTGTCTTATCAAAGCCAGGGAAGCTCTGAATGAAAAGGAGTGGCGCTCAAAAGCCTGGTGCCGGACGCCGCTCCTCGTGTTAGATGGCCTGCATGGAAGGCCATAGCACACCCTTTATCGCCACGATCGTTATCAGCCTCGCCCTTGCCTATGCGGGCGGGCTGGCGGCGCGCTTCCTCAGACTGCCGAATATCGTCGGCTATCTAGCCGCCGGAATTCTCGTCGGCCCCTACACGCCCGGCTTCATCGCCGATCAGGGCCTGACGACAGAACTCGCCGAAATCGGCGTCGCCCTGTTGATGTTTACGGTCGGGCTGCATTTTTCGCTGCGCGATCTTCTTGTGGTCTGGCATATCGCCGTGCCCGGAGCGGTCATTCAGATCACCAGCTCGACAATACTCGGCGCAGGCATTGGCTATCTTCTCGGCTGGTCGCTCCCGGCTTCATTGCTGTTGGGCCTCGCGATCGCCATTTCGAGCACCGCCGTTTCCACGAAAGCGCTGGAAGCGCGCCAGCAACTCACGACCGATACAGGCCGCATCGTACTGGGCTGGCTCGTGGTTCAGGATATTGTCGTCATCCTTGCTCTTGTGATGCTGCCGACAATCGCCAAAGGCAGTTCCGATCTAACCTCGCTTGCATTCGTCGTCGGCAAAACCGTCCTGAGCGTCATCATCTTCGCCGCGGCTCTTCTCGGTGTCGGACGCTGGTTGCTGCCGGCGATTTTGGGAATGACCGCACGTTTCGGCTCACAGGAACTTTTTACACTCGGCG
>CAZMAC010000098.1:0-9235 GCA_964564085.1 uncultured Hyphomicrobiaceae bacterium | reverse complement strand
CGGCAATATCGACAAAGGTCAGCCGCGTTGGCAGGACCTGCGCCGAAGCGGCGATAACGGCAATGCGCTCCAGCCGCTCGTCGGGCACGGGGACATCGCCGACATTCGGCTCGATCGTGCAAAAAGGGTAGTTTGCCGCCTCGGCCGCCGCCGTCTGCGTCAAAGCATTGAAGAGCGTGGATTTGCCGACATTGGGCAAACCGACGATACCGCATTTAAAGCCCATGATTTAGTCTTTCGATCAATCTTTTATGGCCATCGCAATGGTTTGCGTAAGCGGCGGCCGACGATTTTGTGGGATAGGGCTGACGGGCAAGTTTCAGCCGCGCTTGAGCCAGGCCATAAGCTTTGCCCCAAGCGATGTCTGCGGTTGTTGAGACGGTGCAGCGTCTGCCATTGCAGGCTCTCGCTTTATCTCCGGCGGTTCGCTTTTTTGCCGGTCTGCTTTCGGCGAGGGTTGAGCCTCAGGTTTGGCAGCTTCCGTCGAAGCCGTTTTCGAGTTGGCCGATCGCGCCGGCGCTGGCCGCAGAATCCGCGCCACCTCGTTCATGAATTTCGCGTCCTGGCCGGTCACCAAAAAAGGAAAAGATTGCGCTACGCCATCGAGAAGGGGGTCAAGCCAATCGCGGTCTGCGCGGGAGAAGTCGTGAAGCACATAATGCGCAACAGCTTCACGGCTTCCCGGATGGCCGACGCCGAGACGAACGCGTTGATAGTCATTGCCGATATGCGCGGAAATGGACTTCAGTCCATTATGACCGGCATGCCCGCCGCCGAATTTGACGCGGAGTTTGCCCGGTTCCAGGTCGATCTCATCGTGGAAAACGATCACATCGGCAGGCGAGATTTTATAGAAGCGAATGGCCTCACCGACAGCACGCCCGGATTCGTTCATGTAGGTCGTAGGCTTCAAAAGCAAATAGCGGACATGCTCAATATCGATTTCGGTAGCGAGACCTTGAAACCGTTTGCGCCATTGCCCGGTGCCATATCGGCTTGCAATCGCATCGATTGCCATGAAGCCGATATTATGCCGGTTGCCTTCATATTTCCCGCCAGGATTGCCCAGACCGACCAGGACCTTCATTGCGCGCCCGTTCAACTCTTAGCTCCCTACTCGACTCTGAGACGATACTATTCGTTATCTTCCTTGTCCTCGTCCTTCTCGTCCTCTGACTCGGCGTCGACCGCGTCTTCGGCTTCCTCTGCTGCCTCCTCTTCGTCAGCTTTCATGCCTGAAGACGAAGCAATCGTTGCGATCGTAAAGTCACGATCCGTTATCGTCGTTTTGACATTTGCAGGAAGGGCAACCGATGAGATGTGGACCGCGTCGCCAATGTCGAGACCAGCCAAACTGATTTCAATCGTCTCCGGGATAGAGTCCGCCGGGCAGGTCAATTCGATCTCGTGGCGCACGATGTTGAGGACGCCGCCCCGCTTCAGGCCAGGCGATTCACCTTCGTCGATGAAATTCACCGGAACTTCCACGTCGATGAGCGAGCGCTTGCTCACGCGAAAGAAATCGACATGTAGTAGAAAGTCGCGGACGGGGTCGAGCTGCACATCGCGAGGAATGACGCGCTCTTTCTTGCCCTCGATGTCAAGCATATAGACTGTTGACAGGAAATGGCCCGACTCGACTTGCTTCCAGAGCGCCTTACGCTCAAGGGTCACCATTTGCGGCGGTTTACTACCTCCGTAAATGATTGCCGGTATCCTGTTTTCTTTTCGCATTTTCTTGGCTGCCGACGATCCAATCGCGGATTTCGGCTCGGCCTTGAATTCGACCAACTCTGCCATTTCGTATCTCCGGAATAAAAAAGGCCTGTAGCGGCCGAATAGCTCGTTTCACAAGCACAAATGCGCGTTGCGTCAATCTCGCGCCGGTTTATAAACGGAAAAGCTGACGAACTCAACGCCCGAACAAAATCTTGTCAATCAAAAAGACTGGAGACGGATTCTTCATTTGCGGTACGGGCGATGGCTTCACCGATAAGTGGAGCTACACTTAAAAATTCTATGTTCGATGTTTTGCGAACGGATTCCATTGCATTGATGGAATCGGTGACGACGAGCGCCTTCAGAGCAGAATCCCTGACACGATCGGAAGCTCCCGGTGAAAGTACGCCATGCGTTATATAGGCATAAACTTCCTGAGCGCCGCGCTCAATCAGTGCATTAGCCGCGTTCACAAGCGTTCCGCCGGAATCGACGATATCATCAATAAACAGGCATCGACGTCCTGTTACTGTGCCAATCACATTGACGACCTCTGACTCGCCGGGCCGTTCGCGCCGTTTGTCGACAATGGCAAGCGGCGCACCGATACGTTGCGCAATATTTCTTGCGCGCACTACGCCTCCCACATCCGGAGAAACAACAGTTATGTCGTTTTCGTCAAAACGCTCTCTAATCGCACGGACAAACACTGGTGCGGCAAAAAGATTATCCGTTGGAATATCGAAGAAGCCTTGGATCTGACCCGCGTGAAGATCGAGTGTCATGACGCGGTCTGCCCCCGAGCGGACGATAAGATTGGCGACGAGCTTGGCTGATATTGGCGTTCGGGGACCAACCTTGCGGTCCTGCCGTGCATAGCCAAAATAGGGTAGAACGGCGGTAACTCTGCGCGCTGAAGCCCGCTTCAACGCATCAATAATGATCAGCAGCTCCATCAAATTGTCATTGGCAGGATAGGATGTTGATTGAATTACAAAAACATCCTCACCTCGTACATTTTCCTGAATCTCGACGAAAATCTCCATATCCGCGAACCGTCGGCATGTGCATTTTGTCTGTGGGACGTCGAGATAGGTTGAAATCGCAGCAGATAAAGGCCGATTACTGTTTCCTGAGACAATCTTCATTCGAAAGGCCCTTGATTGGGAAAAGCGCAGCTTCAATAAAGCTTTGCCCAACCCAATCTTACGTCAGTGAACACCATCAGATGAGGCAAAAAAACGGCTCGCCTTGTACCAGCGAGCCGTCGGACTGTAAATATAGCTATTTATAATTTTCGAGTAAGATTTGCTATCCCGTCGGTTTAATCAGCTTTGCGACACTCTTAGCCGCTTCGCTCGCAGCTAGGTCGGCAATCTGGCCCCATTTGCCGTCTAGAGAACCTGTGGGAACCTTATTTCGCTGAACGACGGCTTTTTCCATTGTTTTGCCGGTAGGATCGATGACAAGCCAGCGGATTGTAATCGGCTGTTGCCCCGCGTCGGCAGACCCGAGCTTCACAGTACCCTTCACCGTGTAAGCGTTTTTAGGATTGCCATCAACAAGCTCAACACCAGCTGTTTTAAGATGCCGTCTCATTGCGGATGTCAAAGAGGATTGACCGTCGCCGGGGGCCCCAATAACAGGCGGAACAACGGCGGCAATGCTGTCCGGCTTTTGAACGGGCTCTACTTTCTGCGGGGACTCTGCGGCCTGCGCCGAGAGCGCACTCGCTGGAGGCGCAGCGGACTTTTGTGCTGCACGTTCCTGATTGGGCGGTTGCCTGCTTGCGGCCGGTTGAGGATTTGTTGATGCTGTAGTAACAGGCGCGGATTCAGAACCAGACATCCAGCCGGCAATTTTTTGTGTTGTTGAAGATGCAATGCGATCAATTGCACCGTCATCGACAAGAGCCCATGGATCGCCGCCCTTCTTACCCTCTATAAGTTCATCACCCTGGAAGCGTTTTGCCCGTTTTCCGCTCTTATCCGTGATGTCCCAGATGTAAGAGAGCTTGGTCCCCTTGGGATCGGAAGAGGCAACCAGATATCCCCGTATTGTGTAGTCCGCATCATTCGATGAACCAACCGGAATGCTATTCTGGCCGGCAGCCGCCACAAGACGCTCATTCATTTTCGACGATACTTTTGCAGGTGCACCGATTACGGGCGCAAAGGCTACTGGCTTTACTTGTCCTTTTTGCTCTGTTGGTGTCGAGTTTAGCGGGCTTACCACTGCCTCGCTGGTCGTGGTCGAACTCGTCTCGCAAGCAGCTAACAGTAAAGCGAGTACGCATCCGAGGAGAGGCATAGCCAAATGCCTTACAGCCCAACGCTGTGTGTCCGCCCTACTGCGCATTATAATTGTTGCACCTGTTATTCTCATTGCCTCACGCTCCGATATCGATTGGAAACTGCGCTCTACACGCCTGCTCCATGCGAAATGCGTAACGGCAAACGTCAATGGCGTCCATAGAGGGTCACCTGCCCTTGCAAGGCATCAACAGCATAGAAGCGGGAAAAAGCCCTAAATCGCCCCTTTTCCACATCACATAAGAAGAATGGCGGAAATTTGACGGCCATAATCCACCTCTCCGCGATGGACCGACCGTCTGTAGCTGAAGAAAAGCGATTCGTTTTCATAAGTACAAAGACCGAGAGAGTCGGTCTTGGCAATATTTGCTTCCAATAATCTATGCATGCAAAAATCGGGAAGGTCGAAGTGCGCCTTATCGTTTTTTCCGGATTTCACAAAGAATTTCTGATTTTTTTCATCGTCGTGCAAAAACTCTGCCACGAATTCTGCACCAACCTCATAAGCCTTTTGCGAAAGCGTTGGGCCGATTGCTACGTAAATTTGATGGCGTTTTGCGCCGAGCCCCTTCATCGCATCAAGAACGGACTCTATGATGCCTGTCTTTGCCCCTCGCCAACCGGCATGAGCCACACCAATCACCCCCGCTTCAGCATCGCAAAACAGGATTGGTGCACAATCGGCCGTCAGGACACCTATTGCAAGCCCTCGCGTTGCAGTTACGATCCCGTCGGCTTCCGGATTTTGATCTAAAGTCCAAACATTGTCGACTGAAATTGCTCGATTACTGTGTATCTGCCGGACCGTCAGCGGACTATCTTGTTCCGTTTCCAGCTTGTTTGCGACGCGCAAACGATTTTCCCTGACTTTATCTATGTCGTCGCCCGATCCCAAACCGCAATTCAGTGACTCATAAATACCGCTGGAAACACCACCGATCCGATTGAAAAATCCATGACGGACGCCGCTTAATGGTTTGAGTAGGTCGCTAGCAATCATTGATTCTGCCAATGTATAGGTGCCCTATGAATTGATTTCGCTATTCACTTGTCGACAATACCCTGCGCCGGGAACGGAGGCGGAGCCGGTTGGTTTTCACTCATGATAGCCATGACTTTGAACAAATTCCCCATTTGGAACGGGTCGATCAGGCGCCGCGCGCCAAGAAAGAGCGCAGCGCGCTGCTCTTCGCTGGCTGCGGCCATAAGAGACCTCAAGCGATGTTCCAGGCCGAGCGACAGAAGAAACTCACTTTGAGGCAGCGGTCCGAGAACCTTTAACCCAACCGTTGATGCGGTCTGCGACAATTCCGCAAAATTTACATGGGCACTCAGATCAGCCTCACCCGGATTATCAAGAGGGTGTAGATAGCCGTGCGACTGCACGGCCTGCAGAGTATCGCCGTAATCGCGGCGCTCATAGCCATAATCTGCAATCAGAATCGCAAGGGGTGCCGCCCCTGCTCGCTCGGCGATTTCGCCGATCAAAGCGGATGCTGCGGGCCGATGCTCCAGAATATCGCCTTCGTTGGGAATGCGGGCCGGTAATAATTCCACCGGGGGAAGCGCGAGCCGTCCCTTGGAAAATTCTATCTTTCCGGAACTGTTCAACGCTACAATTCGCTTATGCCAGCTTCCACCCTCGTAAATATGCTGCTCGACGGGGATTGCGTCAAAAAACTCATTGGCGATAAGAATGAGAGGTTCTTGCGGTAACCCGCTCAGACTTTCATGCCATTCAGGTTTGCACAGAGAGGACAGGGCCTTCCTCTGCATCTTCCTCAGCGTCGATGAAGTCTCAATGAGATGCACGTTCGCGGCTTCGCCGAACCCGGATACAGTTCGCGCTGCCCTCAAAGCATCCTGCATGAGCGTGCCGCGCCCAGGGCCCAGCTCGGCAAGGACAAACGGATTTGGTTCCCCCATATTTCTCCAGACAGTGATGGCCCAGACGGCAATGAGTTCGCCGAATATCTGGCTCACCTCCGGAGCAGTTACGAAATCACCCGCCGCACCGATCGGATTCCCATTGCGGTAATATGAGGAACTCTCAGTCGTCAAACACCACGACATGAAATCCGCCACGCTCATAGACCCATGGTCGCTGAGATGGCGCTTCAACCGTTCGACGGGTGAGGATTGCGGTTCATCCATCAGAAATCCGTCGCTTTGATTAAGCTAAAGTGTCTGTACCCGATCAGTTTTACAATAATCAGCTTGGATTGAGAATGCACGACGCACTTGCTAATTCCGGATTTTAAGAAATAAGCCATTTCGTCGCGTCATGACGCTGCCAACGCCTTCTTCCTATCGGCGCGCGCGATAAGAAAGGCGCCAAATATGAGCATTGGCAGCGAATAAATCATGCCCGACGAAATGTAATCTGTCGTGAAGAATTGCGTATTATCCCATTCTTTAAAAAACTCGATACCGATCCGGGCAACGGCATAGCCACAGAGAAAAATACCAGCCGTCAGTCCGGGCTGTTTCAATGAGCCGCGCGAATGCGTGAAAAAGCGGATAAGCACGAACAGTACGATCCCCTCTAAAAAAGCTTCGTAGAGCTGTGTCGGGTGGCGCGCACCAACCACATGTCCCAGTTCTGTGTGCATAAACCTTTCAGGAAATTCCACCGCCCATGGCACGTTCGTCAGGCGGCCGTAGACTTCCCCATTGATGAAATTTGCGATCCTACCGAAGAACAATCCAAACGGAACCGCCGCCGCAGCCAGGTCTCCGAGCGAAAGAACCGAGACCTTGTTGTAACGCGAGAACAGAACGATAGCCAAAATAACGCCAATGAGGCCGCCATGAAATGCCATGCCGCCTTGCCAGATCACGAAAACAAGAAGTGGATCGTTTATAAATAGGCTCGGCTCGTAGAGAAGCACAAAGCCGAGCCGTCCCCCGATCACCGTCCCAATCGTTGCCCAGAGCAGAAAATCGTCGGCTTGGTCTGTCCTCATCGGCGCTGCGGTCAGCCACAGGCTTGGCGTGCTCAGAAGCCGGCGCATATACAGCCAGCCAAGGACAAAGCCGGCCAGATATGCAAGCCCATACCATCGCACTTGCAAGGGACCGAGGTCTATGGCGACCGGATCTATCGTCGGAAACGGAATGGCCATGAGTTCCACAAGCGTAATCCCCAAACGGCGTGCAATTGCGATCCCGAGCTTACTAACAAGGCGGACAAGCGAGGCAAAGCCTTGATTACGGTTTGGCAGCTCGCCAATATCCCGATTAAGGCATTTACGAAACGGTTATTGAAACTTGGAGATCACAATTTCATGACACAGACCACAGGCCGGTTTTTTGATGAGCTGGCAAAGCTGATGACCGATGCAGCAGGAGCAGCGCAAGGATTTCGCGCCGATGCGGAAACATTCTTTCGCTCCCAGGCAGAGCGGACTTTGCGCGAGCTTGACGTTGTTCAACGCGAGGAGTTCGAAGCGGTAAAAGCCATGGCTATGAAAGCGCTTGAAGAGAACGAGCGCCTGGCAAAACGCGTCGAGGTGCTCGAATCCGCAGCGAATTCATCAACGCCCCCGCAAGTGCCGCATTCAAAAACTGAGTGAAAAGATGCATTTCCCCGTGGAGAAGATCGTAACGACCTTGCGAAAAGACGGCAACACAGTTTACCCGCTATTTGAAGGGTGCTGAGGGGGCCGCGCTTTTCACGCA
The DNA here is from genome assembly GCA_964564085.1 of uncultured Hyphomicrobiaceae bacterium. Taxonomy (GTDB): domain Bacteria; phylum Pseudomonadota; class Alphaproteobacteria; order Rhizobiales; family Rhodomicrobiaceae; genus JAHQVI01. The sequence goes on along the minus strand of CAZMAC010000098.1, from coordinate 1,523 downwards.
TAAAGCTTTCCGAATTTTGCGCAGAGTAAGCCCGCCAACGCATAGCAACGCGAAGGTCAAGGAATGGCATCTGCTTTACAAGCTTATACAAGACTGACAAACCCGATTGATCTGACGGAACAGATCGCATCCATCAATGATTGGCCGTTCGAGCGGGCGACTGACGACGAGCTGACTGTGATGATCGCCGGGAGCTGGAGCGATTATCATCTGTCTTTGAACTGGCGCGACGATCTGGAGTCGCTGCATATTGCGTGCGCTTTCGATTTGAAAGTCCCCTATACGCGCAGCGCCGAGGTGTATCGCCTTTTGGCACAGATCAACGAACAGCTCTGGATCGGCCATTTCGACCTTTGGGCGCATGATGGGCTTCTTCTCTTCCGCCATAGCCTGATGCTGCATGGCGCCGATCCGACGCCGAGCCAATGCGAAGCGCTGATTCAGGCTGCGCTGGAATCCTGCGAACGCTATTATCAGGCATTTCAATTCGTCGTCTGGGCCGGCAAGCGCGCGGAGGATGCCATCGCCACAGCGATATTCGAGACCGAAGGGCAGGCATGAGCGAGACGAGCGCCGGGACTATTCTCCTTGTCGGAGCGGGACGCATGGGCGGCGCGCTTCTCAAGGGGTGGCTGGCGCAGGGGATCGAGCCCGATCGCATAACTGTCCTAGAGCCGTCGCCGGCACCGGAGATGGCCGAATTCCTGAAACAATCCGGTATCAGCGTTGGCCAGCCTGCGCAGGCGCATCCACCGCCGGCGGTGATGGTTCTTGCGGTCAAGCCGCAAGTCATCGATGAAGTCGTAGCTTCCGTCGCGCCGCAAGCCGGTCCCGACACGGTGATCTTATCCATCGCTGCGGGACGGACCATCGACAGCCTCGCCAAACATTTTCACCCGGGAGCCCCGATTGTCCGGGTCATGCCAAACACACCTGCCGCAATCGGCCGGGGCATATCGGCGCTTTACGCCAATGCGGCGGTCACGCCGGAACAGGCAAAATTCTGCGATAAACTTTTGTCCGCGGCTGGCGAGACGGTCTGGCTCGATGACGAGGCGTTGATGGATGCCGTCACGGCCGTTTCGGGGTCCGGTCCGGCTTATGTCTTTTTACTGGCCGAATGTCTTGCCGAAGCGGGGCAATCGGCCGGTCTTGCGCCAGAGCTTGCCGCCAAGCTTGCGCGCGAGACCGTATGCGGCGCTGGCGAATTGCTCTATCAATCCAACCTCGATATGGCGGAGTTGCGCAAAAACGTCACCTCGCCGGGCGGTACGACCGCTGCCGCACTCCAGGTCCTGATGGGCGCGGATCTGGCAGCAAGCGACGGGCCGATGTCCAAACTGCTGCAAGAGGCCGTCACCGCGGCGGTCCGCCGTTCGAAGGAACTTGGAGATTAGGCGAACACAGCGCTGATCCGTCTATAAATTGGCAGCACAAAACCCCTCGCTGGGCAAGCCCACGAGGTGTCGCCGTAGTCCCCGCCGCATCGCTCCGCAAAAGTGCGAAGCGGTTTTGCGGCAAAA
>CAZMAC010000097.1:0-9264 GCA_964564085.1 uncultured Hyphomicrobiaceae bacterium | reverse complement strand
CACTTGCCTCAGCGGCGCTACTCAGCGCAGCGAGTGCATCGGCGGAAGAGCTTTCCGTGGTCGGAAGTTGGAGCAGTCTGCCGCTTCACAAACAATATGAATCGCCGTTCTGGAGTGAAAAGCTGCCGAAAGCGTCCGACGGCAAAATTTCGACTCAGGTCACGACGCATGATCAGATGGGAATCGGCGTCGGCGATGTCTTCCGTATGCTGGGCGACGGCGTCTTTGACGTTGCAATGACGGTTGGCGATTACGCCGTATCCGACGCACCGGCGCTGGAAGGGCTCGATGTTCCCCTGATCGCGACCGACGCCGCCACGGCGAAGAAGATGGTCGATGCCTACCGTCCAGTGGTCGAGAAAATCTTCGAGGAAAAGTTCAAGTCGAAAGTTCTGGCCATCGCGCCCTATCCGCCGCAAGTCGTTTTCTGCAATGCGGAGATCAAATCGCTGGACGATCTCAAGGGTAAGAAGATCCGCGGCTCAGGACGCATGACGACGAAATTCATGGAAGCCTTGGGCGCGGAAGGCGTCAATGTCAGCTTCGGCGAGGTTCCCGGCGCCCTGCAACGCGGTGTCGTCGATTGCGCGATCACCGGCGCCGGCTCGGGCTACAATGCCGGATGGTGGGAAGTCACGACGCATCTAATGACCCTCCCGCTCGGCGGCTGGGACCCGGTTGTCACCGCCATCAATCTGGACAAGTGGAACGCGCTCAGCAAGGAAGATCAGGAGCTGATCCAGAAACAGATCAAAGCAGACTTTGAAGACCCGGCCTGGGCGGTCGCTCAGGATGCGTTGAAAAACGATGTCGCCTGCTTGACCGGCAATGGCGATTGCCCGGCTGGTGAAAAGCGCGGTATGACACTTGTCGAGCCCACCGATGCCGACGTTAAAAAAGCGCGCGAAATCTTAGTCGGCACCGTCCTGCCGGATTGGGCTTCACGCGCCGGTAACGAAGCGGCTCAAGAGTGGAATGAGAGCGTCGGCAAAGCCACAGACGTTTCCATTCCGCTGAATTAAATAAATCGAACTCGTGCCTGGAGGCGTTATGGTTGAAACCGTTGTCGCATGGTTCCGGCGTCTGAACGATGTCGCGGCGGTTTTAACCGGCTTTGCGCTTCTTGGCGCGGTCGCTTTTATCCTTACCGAGATCGTTGTCCGTCAGCTCGGTTCGTCTCTGGGCGGAACGGATGAGATTTCCGGCTATGTGATGGCCGGGGCCACGAGCTGGGGTATGGCCTATGCCCTGACCACCCTCGCCAATGTCCGGATCGACCTTGACCGCCTGCGACTTAAGACAACCGGCCGGGCCATGCTCGATATACTGGCGATGACCGCTCTTACGGCAACAGCTCTCATCATTGCGGTCCAGACCTGGCCGGTTCTTTCTAAAACACTTGATAGCGGCGCGCGCGCCAATACGCCGCTTGAGACCCCTTTATGGATACCGCAGCTCATCTGGTGGTCCGGCTGGATCTGGTTTGCGATCTCGGCATCGGTGCTTCTCATCTGCGCACTGATCATGCTTTATCGCCGTGATTTCGCCGCCGCCGAAAGCATCATCGGCACAGGCGCCTCGGAGCACGAACAGCTATGATCTGGTATCTTTCCGGCGGCCTGCTGCTCCTGCTCATTCTCTCGATCCCCGTCGGCGTGATCATGTTCCTGCTGGGATTGGGGATCGACCAGTTCTTCAGCTCCTTCCCCCTCATTCGCGGACTCGGTCAGGTTGTCTGGTCCTCATCCAACAGCTCAACGCTGATTGCGATCCCGTTTTTTGTCTTGCTTGGCGAAATCCTTGTGCGCAGCGGTATCGCGGAGCGCACTTATGTGGCCCTCGATGCCTGGCTGTCCTGGCTACCGGGCGGCCTGATCCACGCCAATATCGGCACGGCGACGATGTTTGCTGCGACCTCCGGGTCATCGGTCGCAACCGCTGCAACCGTCGCCACAGTCGCCATGCCGCAAGCGGAGCGTCTCGGCTATGACCCCCGGCTCTTTTCCGGCGCGATCGCAGCAGGCGGGACCCTGGGCATCCTCATCCCGCCTTCAATCAATTTGATCGTCTACGGATTTTTAACCGAAACCTCGATCCCGCAGCTCTTTCTCGCAGGCCTTGGCCCAGGTATTCTGCTGGCGCTCAGCTTCATGGTCGCAACCGCGATCCTGTGCCTTTGGAAACCAGGCCTCGGCGGACCGGCGCGGCGCAGCAGTTGGGCTGAAAAGCGCGACGGCCTTTTCCAGCTTATCCCGATCATTCTGCTATTTCTGTCCATCGTCGGCACAATCTATACGGGGTGGGGGACGCCAACCGAAGCGGCCGCCGTCGCCGTCTTCATCGCATTCCTGATTGCATGGATCAATGGCGGCTTCAGCTGGCGGATGGTCGTCGAAAGTCTGCGCGGCACGGTTCGGATTACGGCGATGATCATGCTTGTCGTCATCGGCGCTTATTTCCTCAACTTTACGCTGACGGCCGCCGGGCTCACACAGGCCCTGCAAAACATCATGAACAATCTGGGCCTGACCCCATTCTGGACCCTGCTAGCCATCGTTGCGATGTATCTGGTGCTCGGATTTTTTATCGAGACGCTGTCGCTCATGGTCGCAACGATCCCGATCGTCGTGCCGATTATTGCAGGGCTTGGCTATGACAAGGTCTGGTTCGGTATTTTGATGATCATCCTGATCGAAATGGCGCTTATCACCCCGCCGGTCGGGCTCAACCTTTACGTGGTCCAGGGCGCAAGGCGTTCAGGGAGTCTGACAGAGGTCATGGCCGGATGCATTCCCTATGTGGTCGTCATGCTGCTGATGATTGCCGCGATCATTGCCGTGCCGCAGATTGTGCTCTTCCTGCCCCAGACGCTTTAGAGCCATCGCGACTGAAACACATGACCCCAGGTCAACCAAAGAGCGAAACGTTAATTCTATGGAGCATCTGGAAGAGTTCGTTGCGAGCGCAACCAAGCTTCTGGACTATCCGGAAGACATGGATACCAATGGGTTCGTTGCTTACGACATCGCTGTGATAAGCGGGGAAGAAAGCAGCGTCAGGCTGATCAAAGCCTTGTCCATATTCAACGAAAATAATCCGCTAACGGATTGGCATTGGGATTTCCATCTCAAACAAACTTTATACCGCGAAATCTCTCTTGAGCGCGCCAAAAGCTTTCTGATCTATGCTTTGCACCAACATTTACCGTTCTACTACTCAGGACGTTTCGACCAAGAAGAACTATCCGGTATCGCAAATTATTTTCTGGAAGGCGAATGGCTGACCGCATTCACCAATCATGGCTCATTCAGCTCCAGCGGCGCGACCTGGTCAAACGTCCGCTCTCCCGAAACGCATGAGTCGTTTTTAGCTTTGGTTGGCGACGACAAAGTTCGCATTTTCAATTGCTGGGAAAACGATTAAATCTACCAGAGACATCATTGATACGAAGGCGATCCCAGCAGAATGAATAATGGTCCTTCATAGACCGCTTTGCCCCGAAGGACGCAGCGCCCAGCAGCTTGATGGCGATGCCCCATGCGCGCAAGCTTCGCGGCCCTTTGTTCTAGCGGCGACAATCCTCGCATCCGCAATGGGCTTTATCGACGGCACGGTCGTTATCATCGCTCTGCCCGCAATCCAATCGGATTTCGGCGTTGGCTTTGCCGAGCTTCAATGGGTTGCCCATATCTATGCGCTTCTGCTCGGAAGTCTCATTCTGATTGGCGGGGGCGCGGGCGACCGCTTTGGGAGACGAGCCATATTCCTTGCAGGTGTCGGCGTCTTTGCCGTTGCGTCGATCGGATGCGCGCTTGCGCCTGATTTGCGCAGCCTGATCCTGGGGCGGGCATTGCAAGGGATCGGCGCGGCGCTCATGGTCCCTCAAAGTCTGGCTATCATCGCGGCCTCTTTCCCGAAAGACATCCGCGGACGCGCTATCGGCATTTGGGCCGGAGCTTCCGCCATCACCACCGCTCTCGGTCCGCCGCTCGGTGGTTTTCTGATCGACTTGCTGAATTGGCGCGCCGTTTTTTGGATCAATCTTCCAATTGCCATATTGGTTATATGGCTGAGCCTTCGCCATATTCCCGAAAGCCGCAATGAAACAGCATCCGGCAGCCTCGATTGGATCGGTGGCGCGCTTGCTGTGTTCGGTTTTGGCGCATTGACGCTTGGGCTGACGACTGCGTCTGAGACGGCTGAATTCTCCACTTTGGCAGGGCTCTGGTTCATTTTGGGCGTGGCGGGCATCGCTTTGTTCGTCCTCGTCGAGCGGCGTGTACGGGAGCCGTTGATGCCGCCAGCACTTTTTCGGAACCCGGTTTTCACCGGCGCCAATCTTACGACCCTGTTTCTTTACGGCTCATTCAGCGCTTTGCTTTTCCTCCTGCCGTTCGACCTTATTGCTCGGCGCGGATTTTCTGCCTCGGAAGTCGGGCTTTTGCTGTTACCCATCGGCGTGGTCATCGGCAGCCTCTCGCGCAGCGCAGGGCGGTGGTCCGATCTTGTTGGTCCGAGATTGCCGCTCATCCTTGGATCGCTCGTGGTGACCGGCGCGGCCGCTATCCTTGCGCTCAATCTCGATGATCTCTGGATCGGTGTTTTCGTCCCGATCCTCATCATGTCGGCGGGGATGGCCCTGGTTGTCGCGCCTTTAACGACCGCGACAATGAATGCCGCACCCGATGAGCAATCCGGCGCGGCATCGGGCGTCAATAATGCGACAAGCCGATTGGCAGGGCTCTTTTCAGTCGCCCTCATCGGATCGATTGGAACGATCATATTCTTGCGGGAGGCTGGCGCGTCCGGTCTCGCCTCGACGGCTGAAACCGAGATCCGGTTCGGCGAACTGCCCGAGCCGTCATCTGCGCTGCGGGCCCCGCTCGAAGCCGCTTTTATGGACGCTTACACTGTCGCGATGCTCGTTGCCGCTGGTCTCGGTGCGCTCGCGGCCGTAACAGCTTGGACAACCATACCCGCCAAGCCGAAGGCTTAGCACGGGCTGAGGAAATGCCTGTGCGGTTTTCCGCCAGAACGCGCTCCTATGATCGCATCAAAAACCGCCGCCCGTTCGGAAATCCGGGCCGGACGGCCGCCGACTGCGGCTGCGCCGCCCGCCGCCCATCGGGAAATTCTGGCTGCGGCGGTAGCTATCGGCAGGGCGTCCGCTCCAACGGTGTCCGCGTCTTGTCCGCGCCCAATATTCGGCCGCGTTAATCGCCCCTTCGAGCAGCAAACGCAGCAGCGCATCTCCGCCAGCGGATGGCTCGAAGACGGAGCCAGGCTGATCGTAGCGGGATCGGCGGAACTCAGTAGCAATGCGAAGCAGCTCCTGTTTGCGGGCAAAGGCTTTATCCAGCTCATCGCGCCGTGTCTTTGCAAGACGCTCGACAGCCCCGACTTCATCCGCCAGCTTTGTGATCAAAGCGATAATTTCATCGTCATTCACATCCGGCGTGCGGCGCGCTTCGGTCAACAGGATGCTTAGGCTTTGGCTCTCAAGGAAACGCGCCGTTTTTTCCACCGCTTCCTGGAAAGACTGATCGAGACCTTCAGCGTACAGTTTAAGCTGATGCCCCGTTTCCAGCAATTCTGCGTTCAGACGTTCCAATTCCACCGTCTGCTGATCGCGCCGCTCATGCGCATCGCGCAATTGCGCCGGCAAATCGGCGCCTGCCAGCTCTTTGATCTTTTCAGCTTCAAACTCGTCTAGTGCCGTCTGCTCCGCCTGCATCGCCTCGCGCAGCCGGTCAACATGAGCCGCAAGACGCTCCGGGATCTGCGTCAGCATCGCAAAATTGGCGCGCGCGTCCGTGTAGCCGATCAGACGCGCCACCCATCCGTCAAGCGCGCGGATAATGCCGGTCTTGTCATAATCAGATGTACCGAATTTACGGTTCCACAGATACATAAATAGCGGATCATTACGATAAGGCGCGCCTTTGCGTTCGTCCTCAGTGCGGGATTTTTCCGCCTTCTCCGCGGCCTTGGCGACCATGCCCTCCAATTCGCCATGACGCTTTACGTGGCCACTATAGACGCTATCTGAGGCGAGCGCTTTCCGGGCCTGTTCGCCAAGCTTATCCAGCTTTTTTTCCAGCCGCTCGATCTCTTCGTTGGCCTTCTTTTGCTGATTGATAAGCCGCGTGCGTTCTTTTTCCGCAATGGCCGCTCGTTCGCGAACGCCTTCCAGCGTTTTCTGACGCGCCTCAAGAATTGTGCGCACCTCGGCCGAAAGCTGGTCGGCTTCATCGATCACGCCGTCGACAAGCGCAAGTTCGGTTTGAAATCGCGCAAGGTTCTTGAAAGCGTCCAGGCGCTCCGCGATCAGCCGCGCCTTGTCCTGGTTCGCCTTTTCAAGCTCAGCATTGAGCTGCTTGACACTCGTGCTGACCTCGCTGATGGAGCGTTCGATCGATTGCAGCGTTTGCCGGCCGGAAATCATTGCGCTCACCATTCCGTCAAGGCTCCGCCACGAATATCGACGCGCCAGTCAATATCCTCAGCGCCTCGCTTTTTCACGCCGATCACAGCATTCTGGATAATGCCGTCATCCCGCTTATCGGCTTGAACGTCATCGAAAACGGGCTTTGAGACGCGCACGGCCCATTTTTTTACCGCCTTCTGTTCGCCTGTTTCCTCATTGGTGATTTCGCGCGCGATGGCCTCGCCCGAGGAGTCGAGGGCTTCGACGACCAGATAGTAATTGCGGCTATTGGGATTAACGCGCGGAATGCGCCAAAGCCCGCTGAGTTCGCCGGATCGGGACACGATCGTGACCTCGTAAGCGAGGCGCAATTCCTCAAGCAGGGCGGTCAGATTGCTTTCAGATTCGCGCGCGGCCTTTTTTTGGCTCGCCTTTGCAGCCGCCAGCCCGGAATCACGCAATTGCGCCGCCTTTTGAAGCGCGGCCCCATCATCCGTCTCGGCATCAATCGTGGCAAAAAGCGAGTTGAGCGAACGCGGCAGCGTCTCCGTCAGCTCGATGCGGGCGCGTTCTGCTTGCCGCTCGCGGGGCAGGACGTGAAAGACTTGCCAGCCGATCCAAACCGCAAGGAGCGCCGCAAGGCCGCCGCCGACCCATTTTCCCCATTGCCAGCGCGTCACATAAAGACGCGCCAGCCGGACCTGAAAGCTGGCCTTTGGCGGCTCATAGACAAAGCGCTGTTCCTCCAGCGCGCGCACGCCTTCTTCAAGAATGTGATCGGGGACATCGATCCCCTGGCCGCGATAGAGCTCGCGGAGCCGGTCGATGAGCTGTGCACGGCGTTTTTCGTCATCAAGCTCGCGCAGCGCAATACGTTCCTCATGACGCAGCGTGTCGACCACGTCCATGGAAAGCATAACGTCGTCAAGCGGGGGCTTGACGGTTTCGGCCGCCGTGTTCATCGGGCTTTACGCAGCTTCAGGCAAAGGCGGAAGCGTCTTGATGTCGGCTGCCAGACGCGCCATGCGCTCTTTACCGCTCTCGACAGCCTCTCTGATTTCCTCCGAATTACGCGTGGCGAGCTTGCGCATTTCCTCAATGATTTCGCGCGAGCGCTCCTGGAAATTCGCAACGGATTCAACAAGCTTTTTCACCGCATCGGCACGCACGGTCGGCCCGTAGCCGGCTTTCAATGCTTCCTCAGTCACGGCGTCGCCAACTTCGGACAACGTGTCGAGACTGTCGGACACGCCCTTCTTCATGGCTTCGAGCGTCTTGGTGGATTCGTGCAGGCCGAACATCCCCGTGAAGGAGGCTTTCAAAGCCGTCAGTACAGCTTCGTTGGTTGAGAAAAAGCTGACGGCTTGCGAATAGACGCGCTCTTTCGCACTCGTGGTCTGCATCAGCCGCGTCATGATGACTTCAGATGTATTGTAGCCGATCGTCAGATTGTCGGCGAGGTCCTTGGCGATCTGGTAGCGTTTATCCTCATCCATCATGATACGGAGTTTTTCGTCACGCGCCATCTCCAGCGTGGCCCGCTCAGCGGGCGACTTACCTTTATAAGCCGCGACTGTCTTGGAAGACTCTTTCAGCGCCTTTCTGGTTTCCTCCAGTCTGTCTTCAGCCTTTTCAAGAACTTGCATCGACAGCACCTGGGCCTGTTTATACGCGCCGCGATAATCGCGATAGGCACGCAGGATCTTCAGCTCACGCCGGATCTGGTTCTTGGTCTCCTTCGCCACATCGAGATAGGTTTTGCGGATGTCGTCGAAACGGTCGGCAACATCGCCGCGCGCGACTTTCATCCAGACATTTGTCACCCGTTCCCAGGGGCCGATTTTGCCGTCTTCAAGCTGATCGACAAGCCCCTTGGCGTCCTTGCGGATCGAGTTAAAGGCCTCGACGATCTTGTTGTAGCGGTCGCCGATCTCCATGCCCGCGACCTCATTGCGCACGATCTCGTTGAACGTCGAGGCCTCGGCGAGCGTCCGGCCGATGATCGTTACCTTATCTTCATCGAGATTGGCGATCTGCTCGAGCAGGCCGGTCATAGGGTCATCTTTGGTCGGTTTGGTTTCGATACCTAAGTCTGAGACCGTCTTCATTGCACGGTCGAGATAAGCAAGGGGGGTCATACGTGGCATGGGCGTTGCCTCTTGAAGTTTTTTTCAGAGCATTTTCAGGAAAAGTGGGAACCGGTTTTCCGTCCGAAAATGCGACAAACCAATAATTTAGAGCATGTTCATGACTCTGGTTAAACGGAACACGCTCTGGTGTGCGAAGTCTATAGCGAGAGTTGTAGAGATTGGAAAACTATTTCAGTCAAGCTTATTCCGGGTTAACCGCTTATGGCTTGGCCGTTTCGATCAACACTTCGTTCCGCCGCAGAAAACCGGGCGTAAATGGGTCATTATAATACGCGTAGGTCGCAGCGCCCTCCGCCTCAATCTCACGTTGTTTCAGCCAGGCCCGCAACTCGTCTTCTTTTTCCGCAACGAGTTCGTCCGTCGCCACGCCGCTGAAGCGAATCGCAGCAAGATGTCTTGCCGGAAGCTCCTCCAGCCGCACATCATCGCCGCCCGGTTGGGGAAGCGTTTCTAGAGAATACCCAGACGGCATGATAAAGCGCACGGCCCAATCGGCGCTATCAGAGCGTGTTTGCGTCACCGGCGCGGTCATCGCGATGCGTTCCTGCGTTACCGGAGCCGTCATGGAAATGCCATCGCCGCCCCGGTCCTTGGCGAAAATGTAATTTGCAAGCGGCCGGAAACCTGAATTGACCGCGTCTTTGCGCTGACCCGAGCGGGTCACTTCGGCAACGATAAGAGACGGAT
>CAZMAC010000096.1:0-9395 GCA_964564085.1 uncultured Hyphomicrobiaceae bacterium | reverse complement strand
CGTAACCGTGATGGCAACGCCGCCATCGAATACGGCATGATCGCCGCGTTGATCGCCGTCATCATCGCAGCGAGCTTGTCGGGCGTCGCCACCAAGCTCATCGCAGTCTTCGGAGACGTCGTCAAAGCGCTTTAAGCGCTTGGTCGCGCCGGAGGAAAGCAAGCGTGGCAATCGTCAGCACATTAGCAATTGCGATCATTATCTGCGCGCTCCTTGCGAGCAGTTTCATTGATCTCAAAAAACGGATCATTCCCGATGAATTGGTGATCCTTATCGCTGTGTGCGGATTGTGCGCTTGTCTTTCCACCCGGCCGTCCGAAATCTGGCTCAGCCTTGTGATCGCGGCGGGCGTCTTCATCGCCCTTGCCATCTGCCATCACTGTCATTGGCTCGGCGGAGGAGACGTCAAACTTATATCGGCCCTGAGCCTTGCCGTACCTGTTGACCAAGTCGGCGCGCTCATATTGGCAATCAGTTTGGCGGGCGCAGTGTTGTGCTGCGCTTATTTGTCCGCCGGCTTCGTTTTGAAGACATTGCGGGCTGAGCCCGCGGGCCGGACGCCGCCGCCAGACGAGGGCCCATTCAGCGCCTGGCTCCGCGACGAGTCCCAAAGGATCATCGAGGGTCGCACCGTGCCTTATGCTTTGGCCATCTTCGGTGGCTTTGTTTCTCACGCTTACACAGAGTTCGCGCCATGTTCGTACGCAATATTCTGCTCTTTCTAGGCTCTCTGAGCATCCTGCTCGGCCTTGCCTTTGGATATGTATCGCTTAACCATACGCCGTCCGCGCAGGTCGCAACCGTCGTGATCGAGAAGGCGCCGAAAACGCAGGTGCTCGTGGCCGCTCATGGCATTTCAGCCGGGACATTGCTGCAAAGCTCCGATCTGGTTTGGAGGGATGTGGCGCCCGGCAAGCTGCAGCCTGGGAATCTGGCGCGCGGCGAGGCGAATGAAGCCGAATTTTTCGGGGCTATCGCCCAGCGCGATTTTGCGCAAGGCGAGGCGCTAATCGCGAGCGATATTTTGAAACATGACGACCGCCGTTTTCTGGCAGCCGCGCTGAAGCCGGGCAATCGCGCCATTTCGATCGCCGTCGATGCAACACAGAGCGCGTCGGGCCTTATTCTACCCGGCAACCATGTGGATATCATCCTGACACAGGATCTGGCGAACCCCGGAGAGAAGAAGCGGGCTGTCGGCGAAACGATTTTGACCGATATACGCGTCATCGCTGTAGATCAGGCTTTGAGCCAGCCCTCTTCCCGGCCTTCGCTCGCGGGTGATCAGAATGCAGGCGCATGGAGCCATATCTCCGGGCCTGTCGAGCAGAAAATGCCAAGGACCGTGACCTTGGAAGTCACCGAACGGCAGGCGGAAAAGGTTTTTGTCGCTCTACAGATGGGATCTTTGCAGCTCGCGGTGCGTCCGCTCGCTTTGGCAGCACCGGCCAGCACCGGCGATATCGTTACGCCGAATGCCCCAACCTGGTCTTCCGATGTATCGGCGGCGGTGAAGAAATCTTTTCAGGTTCCCGCGCTCAGCTCCGGCAGCACGCTGGAGAGCTACATCCGCCGCCCGCCGGCATCTTAAGTTTTCCCCTACACGAATCGAAACGGAACGGGCTGGACAGTGTTCAGTCCGTTTTCGCTTGCGCCCGCGATTGGCCATACGATTCAAAGCCTGCCCTCACTTTAAATGCCCCCAGACCAAAAACACTTAAAAGTTGTACAAAACTTTTTAACAGCCTTTACGCGAGCGATAGAGTCAGAAAATGCTCTCTGGCGAGCGGTCAGGGGTGGCGTATTTCTAGATAGATGCGCAAACGCATTTCAGCGGGGGCATATGCTTACAGGTCGAGCCAGCGCAGCCGTTTTTCGGTTTCAGAGAGTGAATCTTCTTACGCCTCGTCGGAAAGGGCTGCGCGATGATTGAAAATTCGCAAAACAAAAATAAGCGCGTTGGATCGTGCAAATCCACATGCGCGCATCTCTTCGGCGCCGTCATGGCGATAGCGGTGCTAGCTTGCGGCATGATGGCCTTTAGTCCTTCAGTAAGCGCAGAACCAATCACTTTTGAGAAGCTAAAGCTCACACAGCACAAATCGCAGACGCTTCGGATCCCGGCTCCGTTCACGATGGCCGTGGTTGGCGCCCCGGACATTGCCGATACTTTGCCGATCTCGGATCGCGTCCTGTACATCCAAGGCAAAAAAGCGGGGACGACAAACATTTCGATTTTTGGCGCTGAAAAAGAGCTGATCGGCGTCATCGATGTCGAGGTCAGCGTCGATGTCCCCATGGTTGCCGAGGTGATCAAAAAGAACCTGCGAAATTCCGGGATTTCCGTCACCGGGTCCGGAGATCAAATTATTCTCAGCGGGCAGGCACGCAACGCCGTCGAGGCGGAGCAGGCCGTAACGCTCGCCAAGAGCACGGCCAAGGACGCCAATGTCATCAACATCATGAAGATCGCCCAGGCTCAGCAAGTCTTGCTGAGGGTGCGGTTTTTGGAGGCGTCCCGGACGGCAGGGCGTGATCTCGGCGTCAATTTGTACGCGGCCAATAAGAGCCTGAACAGCGGGGTGAATACGGGCGGTAGCGCCTTGAACCCGAATTCGGCGATCGGACTGCCACTCGTTCAGACGATCTCCACCTTTGCCGGTACTGGTGCGACCCCATACGTTACGGCGCTCGGTCACTTTGGTGGAAATGTCGATGCTTTGATCTCAGCACTGGAATCGAAAGGGCTCGTGCGCGGCTTGGCCGAACCGGATCTGATCGCGCTCTCGGGCGATACGGCAAGCTTTCTGGCGGGCGGCGAAATTCCCATTCCCGTCCTTCAGACCAACACCGGCAACGGAACGAATATTACGGTTGAGTGGAAACCTTTCGGCGTGCAGCTCACCTTCAAGCCGACCGTCCTTGCAAACGGCGTCATCAATCTCCGGCTTTCGCCTTCGGTCAGTGAGCTGAACTATACCAATGCCATACAAAACCAGGATTTCGTCATACCGGCGATCTCCAAACGCGAAGCGCATACGACCATCGAGCTGCGCGACGGGCAGGCCTTTGCGATTGCTGGCCTTTTGCAGACGGAAGGGCTGCGTAATATCAACCAGGTCCCGTGGCTTGGCTCGGTTCCGGTGCTCGGGGCGCTGTTCCGCAGCAGCAACTACCAGAAAAAGGAGACCGATCTTGTCGTCGTGGTTACGCCGCACCTCGTCGCACCAATGGCGCCCGGCAAGCATATCGCGACACCCCTCGACAAGACCATACCAAGCAATGACCGCGATTTTTTCCTGAACGGACAAATGGAGGTCAAGAAAAAATACGGCAACTCGCCTCCTGCAAAGGCCGGAGATTGGGACGCACCCTATGGCCACATCATCGCCGCGAAGAGAAAGTGAGATCGACGTGAGACGCAAACATTGGTCTTTGGTGTCATACCGCCGGGCAGCTCTTTTTGTGCGTGCGCTTCCCTTGCTTGCCGCGCTCGCTGCGACACAGGCATCTGCCGGGGATCACCAGGATTTCGAAGACTTTTTCGGCGCTTATAAGCACAGGATTGAAGGCGTCACGATCGGCGCGGGCGATGCAGCCGAGAGCAATGCCGCCAGCCAGATCATCAATCCGTGGCCGGTCTATTCTCAGGACCGAGACATTCTCACCGAAAGCCCACGTATGATCGGCGTGATCAAGCGCTATTATAGTGGCGGGCGGGCGACGGCCGTCGATGTGCAGAGCGTCACCCAATCCGATCCTGATTTGGGAAACGAACCGCAGTCCGATGCGACACCGAAAAGTCCGCTGGGTCTCGGCGCATCGCCCTCATCAGATAGCTCGGCAGAGGAATAGGTCGGCTCATGCGCGCTCCACGGAAATTTGCTTTCAAGCACTCATTGCCAAAGCTGCGCCGGCCTTTGCTACTTGCGCCGGTTGCCGCTTTGTCAGGGTTTCTCTCTGCCTGCGACGAACACACCAAAGCGGATATGCGCGCGTTTGGCACTACACTGACGATCCAGGAGCCGGGCGATACGAAATTCTCGGCAGCAGATGAGCCTTACCGGCTTGGCGTGGAACAGTTCAATCGGGGCTATTACGGGAATGCGGTGAAATATTTCCAGGAAGCGATCGAAAAATCGCCGAAAGATGTGCCGGCCTGGATTTCACTTGCCGCCTGTTACGATCATTTGCGCGCCTTCGATTTGGCTGATAAATCCTATGAGCGCGCCATTGACCTTGGCGGTAAGACGGCGCATCTCCTCAACAATCTTGGCTATTCCTATGTGCTGCGCGGAAATTTCCACAAAGCACACCAGAAATTTGAGGAAGCCTTACATCTCGATCCCGATAACGTCTTTATACAGAACAATCTGAGGCGCGTGGAATTGAAACAGGCTCGTGCCTGGCAAACGCGCAGCTGAATGTATTTGCGAGCCATCTCAGATAAAATCGAGGATTTTCAAAGCCGCAGGCCCGCCGATCACCATGAAGATCGTTGGCATGATGAGCGTCATCATCGGGATCGTCATCAGCGCGGGCAGCCGGTTGGCGCGCTCCTCGAGTCGTATCAGACTATCGGCGCGTAATTCGCCGGCCGCGTTGCGAAGCGACTGAGCGAGAGGCGAGCCGAGCTTCATGCTCTGTGTGAGCGTTGTCACGACCGCACGCAGGCTCGGCAGATTGATCCGGGCAGCAAAGTTTTGCAAAGCCTGCTCACGGTTCGGAAGAATGGACAGCTGCGCCCAGGTTAAGGAAAGCTCGGCTGCCAGTTCAGGCTGATGATCTTCTAGAGATTTGGCGACGCGGTGCAGCGCGTTCTCGATAGAGAGACCGGCATCGGCGCAGATTGCCAGGAGATCAAAGGCGTCCGGCAGGGCGCCGGCCACGACAAGGCTGTGCCGTTTCACACCGGACTTGATGATCCGTGTCGGCACAATATAGGCGGTAACGGCGAACAAAGCTGGAATAGCGACCGGTTGCAAGTCGATTGCCAGGGCGAAAGCATAGCCAAATATCGCGCAAACCGCGGCAAGGATTACGCGGCCGATGAAGAAAGCCTGTGTCGAGCGGCTTGGCGCAATGCCATATTTGCTGAGCCGCGCCGCGATATAGGCCTGTTCCGGTATTGAGAGGCCAAATTCATTGTCCGCAAACTGAAATTGCTGAGGCAGGCTTTCCTTCGTTTGCCGGTTGCTTTTGGCTTCCGGCTGAATTTGTGCAAAGCTGAGGCGTTTTTCGCGTACTTCAACATTGAGTTTGCGGTAAGCCAGCAGCATGCTGACACCGCCACAGATCAAAGCCGAACAGGCAAAGCCGGCAATAAGAATGTGAGTGAATTCTTGCATTTACGTCCTCAATTCGCTTTCGCTTTGCTGTACGGCATCACGATCATGCACCTATATGCTCCAACTTATTCCGTGGTCACCGATCGCAACATGGATCGCATGATGAAATAGGCTAAAGACAGAAACACAATCCCGGCCGTGAGGATCAGATGACCGCGGGCGTCGGTGAAGAGCGGCAGGAGATAATCCGGTGCCGCCGCCAGCATCGCGGCGATGACAATGAAAGGCAGCCCGCCGAGAACATAAGCCGTGAACCGGACTTCCGAGGTCGCTGCGCGAGCTTTGGACCGCATGATCCGTCGTTTCTGCATGATCTGTGACAGTTCTTCGAGCGTTGACACCAGATTACCGCCGGAGGATTGCTGCAGAATGACGGCGGCGCAGAAGAAGCGAAAATCCCGCAGGCGGACTTGCTGGCTCGCCGATTCCAAAGCGGTTGCCAGCGGCAGGCCGATGCTCATCTGGTTCGCCATGCGCAGGAACAGCCCGTTGGTCGGGGCAGGGCTTTCCTGACCGACAGTCCGGATGGCCGAAGTGATTGGCAAGCCTGCACGAAGCATACGCACGGTGGTGTCAACGGCTTCGGGAAAGCTGGCGGCGAAGGCGGCTTCGATCTTGGCTCTTTTCCGTGCAAGCACAATCCGGGGACCAAGCGCCGCTGCAAGTGCGGCAAGCCCGGCTGAAACTACGGACGGCGCCTGCAGGAAGAGATGCAGGAAAGTCCAAACTGCCGCAGCGGCCGCGACCGCGCTTAAGACCAGGATATGCGCCGATATTTGCAGCTGCCAGGGGTGATTGGTGTCCAAAAGCAGCAGCTTTGCCAGCGTCTTATGGTTTCCGGCTGCATCCTCAGTATCATCAATGCCAGCAGGGGTTTTCTCGCCTGCGCTCGCTGCCCGGATCGCGAGAGCGAGGCGGCGTTGGCGCTCTCGCTTGTCTTTCGAAAGACGAAGCAGGCCCAGCACCAGCATGATCAAACCACTGCCAATGCAAAATAATATGATCGCTTTTGGTGTCATGCGTTGCCCATTGCCGATCTATGGATGCCAAGTGTCTCAAGGAGCGCACCATCCAAACCGTAATATTGAATACGCGGCAAGAAGCGCGGGGGAACGGGGGTTGCCTCCAGGGTGCCGTCGATTTTTCCGTCCGGCAGCGTGCCCTGATATTGGAATTTGAACAGCGGCGCCAATATGATGACGTCGTTTTCAATCCCGACGACCTCCACGACCTCGGTCACACGCCTCACGCCGTCATGCATACGTTCGGTGTGAACGATCACATCGACGGCGCTGGCAATCTGGGTACGGATGGCACGGATCGGCAAATTTGCATTGCCCATCAGGATCATGTTTTCGATGCGCGCAACGGCATCGCGCGCGGAGTTGGCATGAACGGTCGCCATCGATCCGGCATGGCCTGTATTCATGGCCTGCATCATGTCGAAAGCTTCCGGTCCGCGCGATTCGCCGACAATAATGCGGTCCGGCCGCATCCTAAGCGCGTTGCGGACAAGCAGGCCCTGATCGATCAAGCCGCGCCCTTCAACGCTCGCAGGCCGTGTTTCCAGCCGTATGACGTGCTGTTGTTGCATTTGAAGTTCGGCGGCATCCTCGATGGTGACGATCCGCTCGCCGGGATGAATCCACTCTGAAAGCGCGTTCAGCAATGTGGTCTTCCCCGAACCGGTGCCGCCCGACACGATGATATTCAGACGGCAGCGCGCGAAAATTTCCAGCGCCTCGGCGACTTGCGGCGACATGGAACCTTCCGCCACAAGGTTCGGCATGCTCAGCATTTGCCTTGAGAATTTGCGGATGGAAAGCGAAGGGCCGTTGAGGGCGAGCGGGGGAATGATGATGTTCACACGACTGCCGTCCTGCAAGCGCGCATCAAGCATGGGCGTTGCCTCATCCACCGTGCGACCGATGGAGGACGCGATGCGTTGCGCCACATGCAGGACATGGGAGTCGTGCCGGAATTTCAGATTTGTCAGTTCGAGCTTGCCGTTCTTCTCGACGTAGATCTGATCTGGCCCGTTCACAAGAATATCGCAAATCTTCGGATCGGCGAGCAGCGGCTCGATCGGGCCGAGCCCGACCATCTCATTGACGATTTCCGCCGACAGACGGTCTTGCTCCTCCTGATTGAGCAGGAATTTTTTCTCATTGGCGATCTGGCTGACAAGGTCGTTCACGAAACGGGCAAGCTCGTCCTTCGTCATGCGCACTGCGCTGGAAGGCTCGATCTGCAGCATGACCTGATCACGGATGAGGTCTACATTTTGTAGCATTACGGACGATGTGCCGCCGGATGTTTCCGTTTCGCTCGGCTGCTCAAGCAGCGCCAGCGCCTCGGTCAGTGAACGTTTGCCGAACCCGCTCATGACCGGCTCCACAGTTTGCTGAATAGTGAGGCGCGGGACTTTTGGCTTGCCGCCACGCCGGTCAGGCTTTCGAGCACAGGATCAAGCTGCCGCTTGAAGCTCTGGCATTTCCTCATGGCTTCGACGCCAAGAGTGGCCGACTCTGCGATATGCCGGTCGTAAGGCAGCACGACATCGGGCGTGCGGCCGCAGACTTTGGTAAATTCGTCGACGGACAATCCGCCATGGGCATGCAGGTGGTTGAGGACATGCACCGTGTGTCGCTCGGCTGTATTGGCCCCGAGCAATTCGTACCAGCGGGCCAGGTCCCGCGCTGAGGACAGGCCGGCGCCCGAAACCAGGAGGCAGGTACTTGGCAATTGCAGAATCTCCTGTAGTCTGATGGCAAGGCTTGCCGGTAGATCAACGATCACATTGCGGTAGCGGCTGACGAGTTTTTCCAGCAATGTTGCAACCGATTCCGGATCGATGCTGACGGCTTGCCTCAGCGGCTCCAGCGCCGCCAGCAGATCGAGCCGGTCCGTGACCTGCTTGGTCGCGCGTTCCAGATAAAGCTTGTCGACCCGTTCAGGGGACTCGAACGCCTCTCTGAGCGCGTAAGCGGGTGTTGCATTGAGAAGCAGTGCTGCATCGCCATATTGCAGGCTGAGATCGAGCAGCAGCGTGCGCTGGCGCAAGGTCTCGCTCATTTCCCAGCCCGTCATTGTCGCAAGCGTCGTTGCTCCGCAGCCGCCTCTTACTCCGACCACGAACATCAATTTGCCGTGACGGGGCGCGGAGCGGTCGGCATTCGGTAGCATGATCGCATTGAATGCCTGATTAAGGACATCGCGTGCCAGCGGCTTGGGTAAATATTCCGAAACCCCTAAGGTTTTCATGTCCCGATAAAAATGGATGTCGTTCTGTTCACCGACGACGAGAACATGTGTGTCCGGATCGCAGACCTGCGCCAGCTCATTCATGGAGGACATCGGCTCGCTGAGGCCGCAGACATCCACGACAAGCACATGAGGGGATTTCGCCTTGGCCAGGAATTTTGCAGCTGTTTTCGCATCGCCACCATTGGCCTGGACATTCTCAACGTTCAAATCATGAAGAGATTGACGAACGACACTCTCTGTTTGCGGATCGCGCACAAAGATCTGTGCGGATAAATCAAACTTTTTGGACTGCTTGCGCGAGCGCTCGTCCATTGCGTGTTTCGTTAGTTGGTTCATGGTCATCCCGCAAAATAGGTCGCAACTGGTCAGGCATTTAATTGCTCGCTAAGGATGCATAAGATCCGTGATGCAATCAATTTTAGAATTGCTAATGCGTAAATGCCGATAGTTAACGGTGGGCCTGAATAGCGGAGCGATGGGTAAGCAGAAGCGTGGGGCTTATCGCCTTGTACAAGTCATTGTGTAATGCGCAGTGAATTGAGACCCAATGCGATCTTTTGAAAGGTCGTTACCAAATCATCGGTTGTGGGATTGGCGAAATAGGTCTGCGCGCTGCTGGCGCATTGCCGCAAAAGCGACAAGCCATGGCTGGAAATATTGCTGCCGAGGCCGATCGTATAAAGGATAATTCGCGGCTTTCCGTTCGGATATCTGACGGCCTTGATTTTATCGCATAGTTTCAGGAGTTTGACGTCGAGATTATATTCAGGCTGAGGCCGT
>CAZMAC010000095.1:0-9491 GCA_964564085.1 uncultured Hyphomicrobiaceae bacterium | reverse complement strand
ACGCGACCATCGTTTCCGAAGAGGCGGCCTACATAAACTATGCGTTCGAGACGACCATCGCGACGGCGATTTCCTGTGCCTATCCGCTGCATCGCCATGCGCGCCCCGAAATCCGCGATCGTTATTTGATGCCGATCCTTGAAGGGCATGCGGTCGGCTCGATCTGCATGACCGAGAAAAATGTCGGCTCCGATAGCGCAGGCATGGAAACGCGGATTACTTTTGACGAGACGGCGCGCGAATGGGTCGTAAATGGCTTCAAACGCTACATCTCGAACGCGACCAAGGCGGATATGTATATCCTCTGGGGCATTACAGACACTGGGGTTCCACCGCAAAAAGGCATGAGCGCAGTTGCCGTTCCCGCGGGCACGGCCGGGGTCAGTTTTCCGCGGACCTACAATTTCATGGGGCGGCGCGGTTGCGTCGTCGGCGAGGTTCAATTCGACAATGTCCGCGTCCCCGAAGCGCATTTGCTGGGCGAGGTCAATCGGGGCTTTCATATCATGCTGGAGGCGTTCAATTTCGAGCGCGCCATTCTCGGCGGCTCCGGCCTTGGCGTGGCGCGCTCGGCCTTCGATATCGCCAGGGCGCACGCCCAGTCGCGCGTCTCCTTCGGCCAGAAGCTCGGTCAGAAACAACTAATCTGGGACATGATCGCGCAGATGAGCTGGCGGATCGACGCCACCGAGCTCCTCACCTACCGCGCAACCAAGATGTATGATGCGGGGATCGACGGCAAGGCGCTGATGCGCGAGGCAAGCCAGGCCAAGCTGGTCGCTACCGAAACCGCCAATTTCTGTGCGGACCGAACCGTGCAGATTCTGGGTGGCGATGGGATCACCAAACAATATGGCCGCGCCGAGCAGATCTATCGCGACGCCCGCGCCCTGCCCATCGTCGGAGGCTCCTCGGAGATGGTGAAATATCTGATCGCCAGCCGGGAGATACCCGAAATCAAGCTGAACCTTTAATCGCGATCATACAAGGAGCGCGTCATGGATATAGCGAGCGTTCTACGATCCTCCGTCGAGCGATACCCCAATCGAGTGGCCTTGATGTTCGATCAACGCCAATGGACCTATCAGGAATGGTTCGACCGTGTCAGCCGCTTTGCGCGGGCCTTGTCGGAGATGGGTGTGCGGCCGGGTGACCGGGTTGCCTTCTATGTTTCGACATCGGAAAATTCGGTCACGACCTATTTCGCCTGCCAGTTCCTTGGCGCGGTCGCCGTGCCGATGAATTTTCGCCTTTCGCCGGGCGAAGTCGCTTACATCTTAAAAGATTCCGGCGCGCGCATCCTCGTCTATGGCCGGACGCTCGCGGACAACGCTATGGACGCCCTTGCCCGCGTGCGAAGCGTCCATGATGCAATCTCCTGCGCTTACGACAAAGCCAATGTTCCCGACGGGCATCATCATTTCGACACGCTCTGCGAGACCACCGAGCTTCTCAGCGAGAACTTTCCGATCCCCGCCAGCGATCAGCTCTCCGCGCTCGTCTACACGTCTGGTACGACCGGCCGACCGAAGGGCGTGATGCACACCCACGCAAACGATATCGCCATCGCCATGAATTGCGTGATGGAATATGGCCTGCGTCCCAAAGACATCGCCCTGCATATCGCCCCACTCTATCATGTCGGCGGCATGCAGGCCTTTTTCATTCCGCATTTGATGGTTGGAGGTACGAATATCGTTATAGGCCGGTATCAGGCAGAGACGGCTCTTGAGACCCTTGCGGCCGATCGTGTGACGACACTGTTCGCCGTCCCGACGCAGATCCAGGAGATGCTTTTCCATCCTTCCTTCAAGGATTTCGATACCGCCTCGCTACGGCTGATTACGACAGGCGGCGCAGCGATTGCATCCGCCACCATGCAGCGCGTCATCGACGAATTCTGCCCGAATATTTTCAATGGCTACGGCATGACGGAGGCAAGCCTCACACTGCTGTTGCATCCGGATGATGCGCTGCGCAAGCTCGGCTCCTGCGGTAAGTCCACGCTGATCAGCACAGCCCGCGTGATCGCCAACGATCCGGGGCGCGACGTGCCGCCATCGGAACGGGTTCCGGCCGGCGAGATCGGTCAGCTCATCGTCCGCGGGCCGCAGGCGATGCCCGGCTATTGGAACAATCCGTTCGAGACGTCCAAAAAGCTGAAAGCCGGTTGGATCTATACGGGCGATCTGTTTTCCGTCGACGATGAAGGCTTTTATTCTTTCCACGGTCGTGCCGACGATATGATTATCTCAGGCGGCGAGAACATCTATCCGCGCGAAGTGGAGGAAATTCTCTATCGGTGCCCCGGTATTCAAGAAGCGGCGGTCGTCGGTCTCAAGGATGAGAAGTGGGGCCAGATCGTAACGGCCTTCATTGTCAGGAGCGATGCCGCTCTGACGGGCGAGGCGATCGATGCGTTCTGCAAATCCTCGAAAGATCTCGCACCCTATAAACGCCCGAAACGCTACGAATTTATGGATGAGCTGCCGACCAATCCAAGCGGTAAAGTGCTCAAGCGCGAGCTTCTGGCAACCTATGATGCGGAGGCCAAGTGATGTCGGATAAGCTGCTCTATGACCAAGACGGCCATGTCGTCACTTTGACCTTCAACATGCCCGATACACGCAATGCGCTGACCGATCATGATCTGGCCGATGATTTCGTCGCCGCCTGCAAGCGTATTCAGGATGATCTGAGCGTGCGCGCCGTCATCGTCACGGGCGCGGGCACGGCGTTTTCCTCAGGCGGCAATGTCAAACACATGCGCGACAAGGTCGGTTCTTTCGGCGGCGACGCATTGCAGGTGCGCGAGGGCTATCGCAAGGGCATTCAGAGTCTGGCGCTGGCACTTTACAACCTGGAAGTCCCGACAATTGCGGCCGTCAACGGTCCGGCCTATGGCGCGGGCTGCGATACCGCTTTTGCCTGCGACATTCGCATTGCTTCGGAGGAGGCAGTGTTTGCTGAGAATTTCGTCAAGGTCGGGCTGATTTCCGGTGATGGCGGCTCATGGCTGCTACCACGCGCCATCGGTCTCAGCCGCGCATGCGAAATGTCTTTCACCGGCGAAGCTGTAAACGCCACGAGGGCGGAGGAATGGGGCATCGTCTCCCGCGTCGTGCCGGGGCCAGATTTGCTGGATGAAGCAATGACGCTCGCGCGGCGCATCGCGGCCAATCCGCCTCAAGCATTGAGACTGGCAAAACGGCTGATCCGCGAAGGCCAGACCACCCGCTTCGATACGCTTCTCCAGCTTGCCGCCGCGTTCCAGGGTGCTTGTCATCAGACCAAGGATCATGAAGAAGCCGTCAATGCGATCCTGGAAAAACGGCCGCCGAATTTTACAGGACAATGATACGATGCACACCGATGCTTTGGAAGACTTCGTGCTCGATACGGGCTATGACGACCTTCCACCGCGCATTGTCCGGCACGCAAGGCGCTGCCTGATCGACCTGATTGGCGTCGCTGCGGCGGGATCGACGACGGATCTGTCGAGAATTATTCGCAATCATGCCGCGGATCATTTCGCTGCCGGACAAGACAGTCCGGCCCAGCTGATGTTTGACGGCCGCGGCGTGAGCCCCGTTGGCGCAACGCTCGCCAATGGTATGACGATCGACGCCTATGACGCGCATGACGGCCATCCGCTGACTAAAGGCCATGTCGGTTGCGGCGTCCTGCCCGCATTAATGGCGTTCTCCCAGGCCGAGGCGATGACCGACTCAAAGGAGTTTCTGACCTGTCTCGTGATAGGCTATGAAGTCGGGACGCGCGCCGGCATCGCACTACACGCGACCGCGCCGGATTACCATACCTCCGGCGCCTGGGTGGCGCTTGCCTGCGCCGCAATCGGCTGCCGCATTAAAAAACTCGGTGCGGCGCAGCTCCGCGAAGCCCTCGGCATTGCCGAATATCACGGGCCACGCAGTCAGATGATGCGCTGTGTAGACCATCCAACGATGGTGAAAGATGGCTCCGGCTGGGGGGCGATGGCGGGTGTTTCGGCAGCTTATCTCGCGGCAGACGGTTTTACCGGCGCGCCGGCCGTCACCGTCACGGATGATGCGGCGGCTGAATTTTGGAGCGATCTCGGCATCGCATGGCGGATCACAGAGCAATATTTCAAAGCCTATCCGGTTTGTCGCTGGGCGCAGCCGGCCATGGAAGCAGCGATGCAATTGGCCGCAAAGGGACAGGTTTCAGCAGACACGATCAAGAGTATCGAAGTCTATTCTTTCCACGAAGCCATCCGGCTCGCCGCGCGCACGCCCGCGACGACCGAGCAGGCGCAATACAGCCTGCCCTTCCCCGTGGCTGCCGCTTTGTTGCATGGCAGCGTCGGCGCGGCTGAAATCTCCGCTGACGGATTGCGCGACAGTCGCGTCTTACAGCTTTCGCAGGCAATGAAACTCTCGCAACATCCCGCCTACGACGCGCGCTTTCCCGCGGAGCGCTGGGCGCATGTTACAGTCACACTGAAAGACGGGCAGAAATTGTCGTCCGAACCGGCGGTCGCACGCGGGAGCGCAGAAAATCCGCTCTCGGATGACGAGATCTCGGAAAAGTTTTTTGCGCAGAGTGTGCCGGTGATTGGGAGCGAACGCGCAGAGGAAGTGTCATCCGCAGTCGACCAATTGCCTGATTCCCCCCTGGCCGACCTCTTCTCGCTTATTTTCACGCCGCCGCAGACTTAACGCAGAGTATGTGTGTGACTGGTTCCAGCGTTGGAGATCAGCGAAGCGCCACGGCGTGATTATTGAGTCCTCCGTGAATAAGGAGCTATCATGCCGGGATAAGTGCTTCTTGGTTGCAAAGCATTTTCATGATTTTGAGTATGAGAAGCCTCAGCCATTTTGCGAGGCGGCGGAAGCGGAGGTCCGCTACTTAACCAGCCTGTAGGAGCTGAGCATCGCTGCCTGGCTCAAACCAAACAGCCTCCAGAGAACCCGGGGCGGTTCAAGTTTGGATAAGCCTCAAAACTCAATTCACCAATAATTACATCAATACTAAACACTCTATTGCCCCAGCATCTCGCGCACAGTTTCCCGCGATTCCTGGACCTGCTGGCCGCCTTCGCGCGCAATGAGAATGGATTTTGAATTCTGGTGATGCTGGTTGCGAAGCGCCCTTTGGATGCCAACAATTTTTTCCGGGACGATATAGACCGGATCGCCGCTGGGCAGTGTAAACTGCTTGAGATTCCGCTGCGTACGCAGCTTCTCGATAACCGTATCCAAACGGTCCCTGACGAACAGTCTTTCAAAGGCGTAGTCGATAACCGTCACGCCCGCAGGCTCATCGCTCGTCAGTGAGGCCCGGATTCGCCAGACCTGATCGAGATTGATTTGCTCAACGCCGCCATCCAATGTCTCAAAGGAAATGATCGCACTGCGATCTGCGGCGTCTGCCTGGTTCTCAACCGCGCTGGCTGCGCCCGCCCAAACCATGAGACAGCACAGCACAAAGCAGAAAAGGCGAATATTTTGTGTCATAGCACCCACCCATCTTGTTTTTCACATCATGCGTTAGTCAGCGGCTTAAATAAAGCCAATACGCCACAGCGGCGCTATGTTGTGATGACATCATCGGCAACGTCTTTCAGAGCCGGATCGCTTTCGCGGACGCGCCTTGCATAGTTAACGAAGGCAGTCCAGACGGTATCCTCAATCGTTCCTTTGAGAACCTCAAAGAAGATCCGCCGCAGGCCTGAAGGATATTTGCCTGCTTCCTGAAGCGTTTCCCGGTAGACGTCATGGTCCTCGGACGGGTCTTTTGCCGCCGTCGCCAGAGCCGTGAGATAGGCGGCCGCAAAGTTCCGCAAGGTCCAGCGCGCGGCCGCAGGGCCAAACCATCTGAAGGCCCGGATCACCCACCAGATAATTGGCACAATGCCCTCCTGCCGTTCATTGTTGCGTTCCTGAGGCGAAAACCTGCTTGCGGAACACGATCTGGCTAGAAGACCCTATTCCAATCTGACCGCCACGGCCACTCCGATCGACGATAGGCCTAGAGCCTACGCTCCGATTGAATCGAAGCGTAGGCTCTAACTGTTTGTTTTACCGCGCTTTCCGAGCGGCGAACCGGTATCCACTTCGCCTGAAAGCGCTCTAGATCAGCAAAAGAATGGCTTTGTGGGATGGATCTGAGCACCGGCTGCCTGTTCCTGCACGATCAACAGGATTTGCACCGCATCCTGCTCCGCCGAGTGGCTTTCACAAGCTTCGCGACAGTCACGTTCCCTAAAATCAGGGCAATGAGCGAAGACGAACGCTCCCGGAATAACACCCGGGTTAGCGGGCTATTCGCTATTTGCCCGGCTTTGACGATGGCAGCAGCCTGAACTGCGGTGCCGACCGCCATCAGCAAAGCGTGAAAAGCCAACAAAAGAGACTGAAATGTCCGCTCAACCCCTCCCGTCCGGTATACAAGCTGAGCAGCTGCTCAGCGATGATGACTGGGCGCGGATCGCCTGTCTGCGTTTTGACGAGACGGAGCAGAATTTTGCCGCGCTGAAGCAGAATGTCGGCCCCATCGTGGCAGCAGCGCGCGTCATGGAAGGCTGTCTGCGCGATGGCGGCAAGGTGATGTTTTGCGGCAATGGCGGGTCGGCGGCGGATGCCCAACACCTTGCGGCCGAGCTGATGGGCCGTTTCCTGGCGGATCGCGCGCCCATGGCGTCCATCGCCCTGACAGTCGATACATCCGCTCTGACAGCCATCGGGAATGATTACGGTTTTGAGGAGGTCTTTGCCCGTCAGGTCCGGGGGCTTGGCCGCGCCGGGGATGTGCTGGTCGGGATTTCAACAAGCGGCAATAGCATAAATATCGCGGCCGCCTTCGAGGCTGCGCGGGAAATCGGTATTCACACGGTCGCGCTGACCGGCGGCGGAGGCGGTAAGATCGCGGCTATCGCCGATTCGCTGATCAATGTACCGTCCTTGAGCACGCCCCGTATCCAGGAACATCATATCGCGATCGGTCACACAATCTGCGAACTATTAGAAGATGCGCTCTCATGAACAATAATAAGAATGGTTTCCAAGCCGTCATTTTGGTCGGCGGACGCGGCACCCGGCTCGGCGCGATAACGGAGCATTGCCCCAAACCACTGATCGAGGTCGGCGGGCAGCCCTTTCTCGATTATATGATCGCCAATCTGGTTCGCCATGGTTTCACCGACATCATCCTTCTGGCTGGCTATCTGGCCGAGCAGATCGAGGCCGTCCAAAATCGGGCGGCATCTTTAGGGTGCCGCATCACAACGATCGTTGAGCCATCACCCGCCGGAACAGCTGGCGCGCTTCTTCACGCCAAGGACCATCTTGCCGACAGGTTTCTGCTTCTCAATGGCGACAGTTTTTTTGACATCAACTATCTCGATCTTTGCGCGCTGACCTATGGCACGCGGTGGACAGGCGCCGTCGCGCTGCGCAGGATGACCGACACGGCTCGCTATGGGCGCGTGGAATTATCCGGCAGTCAGGTCACAACATTTGCCGAGAAGACCGGAGCCGGTCCGGGCCTGATTAATGGCGGGATTTACTGGCTCGATAAATCCATCATCGACTGGATCGGGATGGCCCCGGTTTCGCTTGAGCAGAATGTCCTGCCGCGCCTCTCCAAAGCGGGCCTGCTCGCGGGGAAAAGCTATAACAGCTTCTTCATCGATATCGGCGTGCCGGAGGATCTCGCGCATGCACAGACCGTGCTTCCGGGGCAGATGCGCCGTCCGGCCGTCTTCCTCGACCGCGACGGCGTGCTCAATGCCGATACCGGCTATCCGCATCGTCCGGACCAGATCCAATGGATCGAAGGCGCGCATGAGGCGGTGAAACGCTTCAACGATAGCGGCTATTTCGTCTTCGTCGTCACCAACCAGGCCGGTGTCGCGCATGGCTTTTATGAGGAGGAAACCATGCGTGCGCTACATCGCTGGATGAACACCGAGCTGGCGAAAAACGGCGCGCATATCGACGACTGGCGCTACTGCCCGTTTCATCCCGATGCTGCGGTGAGCGCTTACCGCGCGCCCCATCCCTGGCGGAAACCCTGCGCGGGCATGCTGCTTGATCTGATGAAACACTGGCCGATCGATGATGCGGGCAGCTTTATGATCGGCGATCGCGAAACCGACATGAAGGCGGCACGCAATGCCCGTCTGCCGGGCTATCTCTTCGAAGGCGGCTCGCTCGATGATTTTGCCGCCGGCATTCTCGATGAGCAGGTCAGCGACAGTCCAGCGAAAGCTTTGCATCTTAAGCTTGCATAGAAGGTTGGTTCGAAGCGGAGACAGGGATGGCGGAAGCAGCGAAAAAACTCGAAGATGAGCGCATCGACTGGCGCGCAGACCGACCCTCTCAAACGGCGGACGAAATGCTGTTCTCATCGATCCGCAGCGGGATCGAGACCTATTGCGCCGCCACCCAGAATTACGCCTTCGATCCGCAAAACCCGGTCGTCCGCCTGCATGAGCCGACCTTCGGTGCGGACGAGATCAACGCCGCGCTGGAATGCCTGCTGACGACCCATGTTACGATGGGCCAGAAAGTGCGTGCCTTCGAGGCCGAATTCGCCGCCCAATTCGGATGGCGTCACGGCGTGATGAATAATTCCGGCTCTTCCGCCAATCTGCTCGCCATCGCCGCGCTCGCCAATCACGCAGCGCGCGACGGTCTGGGGCCCGGCGAGGAGGTGATCGTCCCGGCGCTGTCCTGGTCGACGACCGTCTGGCCGCTGATCCAGCTTGGCCTCAAGCCGGTGATCGTCGATATCGACCCGGAGACGCTGAATATAGATCCGGTGCAGATCGAGCGTGCCATCGGGCCGAAAACCGCCGCCGTCATGATCGTGCCCGTCTACGGCAATCCATGTGACATGGACGCCATCACCGACATTTGCGAGCTGCATAATCTGATCCTGATCGAGGATTGCTGCGAAGCGCTCGGCGCCTATTATGACGGCACGCCGGTCGGCAAATTCGGCCGCGTCGGCACGTTCAGCTTCTATTATTCCCATCATATGACGACGCTGGAAGGCGGCATCAGCGTCACAGACGATTTCGAGCTGGCCGAGTTGATGCGCATCCTGCGCGCGCATGGCTGGACGCGCGAGGTCGAGGATAAGGCTCGCTGGCACGAAGCACATCCCGAATTCGACAAGCGCTTCCTGTTCGTCAATGTCGGCTATAATTTGCGGCCTACGGAGCTTGCGGGCGCGATGGGGCTTGTGCAACTTCCCAAACTCGCTAATTTCGTCCGTATCCGGCGCGAAAATGCCGTGTGGTTCCGGGAGGCGCTTTCCCGCTTTGGAGAATTTTTCAGCCTCCAGGCCGAGTTGCCCAAGGGCCAGAGCTCCTGGTTCGGCTTTCCGCTGATCGTAAAGGAGACCGCGCCTTTCGCCGCCGGCGACCTCACGACCTATCTGAATGCCGCAGGCATCGAGACCCGCCCGATCATTTGCGGCAACATCGCCCGTCAGCCTGCGCT
>CAZMAC010000094.1:0-9525 GCA_964564085.1 uncultured Hyphomicrobiaceae bacterium | reverse complement strand
CCTCAGCCGCCGCATCGCTCCCCCACCCTGGCATGTCGGTCTTAAGCCGGGCGCCCCGTACGGGTAAGCTAGGGTAGTTAGTATAAGGGCGCGTGGGGGGGCGGGGATAACTCCGCACACGAATTCTTCGACTATAGTAAATCAAGGACTAAGCCGCTTTTGATGAAGGGTTGATCTACGATCAAATCGTCTCAACGTCCGAAATGCGAGTGTAAATTCAATCGATGCTGTAACCCTTTATGATAGCGGACATCGCCCTTTTCCGATATGTCGGCTTTGAGCGAAAATCAGCCGCTGGCGATCAGCGCATCTGATCGGCATTCGACGTGCCTTCAGCAGCCGACGGAGCATCCGGACGACCACTCCTCCAAATGATGGGATCCCTTCTCTTCAAAGGCTGCAAACTCTCTTGCCGCTTTAGCCACATACCTGAAAACTTTCGGACGCCGCCCCTGGTGTGCGTGGATACCGTCGTGCCAGCCGGCATCCGAAACCTTTTAAGGAGCACTTGAGCATACAGTGTCGGTGCGGACGCCCGTCAACGGCAGACCGTTGGAAGATCGGGGGCCACCGTCACCGCTCGTAAAACCGCATGACAAAGCAGCGGACTGGGCCTACGGTAGGGGCAGCCCTTAACCCGGACGGGATCGGACCTGCCATGACGATAACGCAGCTTATCTATGCCTCGCGGCCATTCGGCTTCGACGAGCTCACGTTAAGGAACATCCTCCTCTCAGCCGAACGCAACAACACGTGTGACGGCATTACAGGTTCGCTGATCTGCCGCGAGGACATCTATCTTCAACTATTGGAAGGACCTGACGATAAGGTCGAAGCTGCGTTCGCGCGCATCCAAAGGGACGACCGCCACATTGAAATCAACCGCCGCGTTATCCGACGGTCAGAAACGCGGCTGTTTGGCAAATGGGCTATGCGCCACGACCCAGCCCGCTCCTGGATGTGGACCCAGCAAGACATCCGCAACGGCGCTCTGGACCACGCAACTCCCGATGACGTGATGGGTGTGTTTGAGAGATTATCGGTGGAGGACGAAATATTGGGTCAGGATGTTCGAGGCGATTAGATCAACCTGCGTTTAATCGGGATCGATTAAACGTAGAAAAGTTGATCTATTTCAGAGGGCTAGCGCAATTGTCTGCGTCCTATTGGACGCGCGCTGCTCTAGGTCCGTATAGTCCTTCGGATTTCCAGACTATTAAGGGTATTTGGCGGCGCCGCGATGACGGAGGGGTATTGATGGTGATCTAATAGCAAGTCATCGTTTTACCAGATCGGCAATCGCCTGAACCGTACTGAGAAACAGAAAGGCAAAAATGCCCCAAATGACGATGTCGAAGGGCTGCCAGATGGTTCCGCCAAGCCAGGAGCGCATGAGGTCGCCATTCGGCCGTAAATATTCGACGCCGAACAGCCCTTCGCGGCTCCACAGATCGAAAAGCCAGTAGCGCGACACGTAAAGCAGGATTGCGGCGAGAAGGATCGCGATCACGACGCCGAAAATACGTCCGATTGCCGCCATCACAGTACCTCGATGGATGCGGGATCGACCAGAAAGACGAGCAAGTCGCCGCGTTTTTCGAGATCGCCCTCAATGGTAAGATAGACAGCCGTCTGATCGTAAAGCCAAGCTGGGAGCGGTCCGCCATCCGGCCCGGCCATCAGCATAAAATCGGCCCCGGCAACAGGCTTGGATGAGACGAAAACGGGCGGCGCACCGCCCACGAGGCAGAGATTGGCGCAGGCCTTATGGGCAAGGCCGCGCCCAGGGCTCATCGCGCCCGCCAAACATTTGCCGTCGCAGATCTCGCCCGCCAGCCGCCAGCGGCCCAGTCTTTCGACGGCGACGGATTGCGGATCGCCGGGTGCGCCTTCCATCCCGCCCACCTGGATCATATCGAGGTCGCCGCGTTTGAGGACAATGCCTTTTACTTGCGCCGGCTTTCCGTCGAGGGGGGCGGCCTGATCCATGACGCCGCGTTTGCCTTGTCCGGACAGCATGACGGTCCGCCCCGCCGGGAGTTTGTCGGTGCCTTCAGTGACATGCAGGATCGGGTAGGGCTTGGCCTCGATGATGCCGGTAACGGTCTGCTCGCCGAAATCCCATCGGAACGTGCCGGGGCCGGGATTATCCTGCGTGACGCCGGTCGCGATACTGACGGCGGCAAAGAGAACGATCAGCACGGCGGAAACCCCGAAAAGCCAGCCACGCAAGCCTTTGGGCGCAGGCAGGTAGCCGACAAAAAAGGGCGTGTCTTTTTGCTCGCTCATCCTCATGCCCCTTCAATTGCGATTGGTTCGACATAGGTGCCGGGCGGATTAGCTTTCGGATCGACACTGACGATGCCATTGACGATCCGCAGACGGTATGTCGGCACTTTTTCCGTGAACGGCGCGGGCGAGCGGCCGTCGGCGACACGATATTGGAAGCCGTGCCAAGGGCAGGTGACGCAGCCATCGATGATACGGCCCTCGCCAAGCGGCCCGTTCTGATGTGCGCAGGCATTGGAGATCGCCGACAGCTTGTCGTCCTGCCGAAACACTGCGACGCGCTCATTATTCGGCAGGCGGGCGACCTTCGCAAAGCCTTCGCGGATCTCATCGGCATGGCAGACCTCATGCCATTCGCCGCCCTCCGCCAGCGGATCGTTATGCCGCCAACCCCGGATTGCGGCTGCGAGATGCAGCCCGGAGACAGCGAATGCGCCGATCCCGACGATGACCGCGGTTATCAAATTTTCCCGGCTTTGCAATCCGCCAAGCGCGACATGCCCGACAGTTGCGGCGTAGGCCGGATAAATCATCATATGCAGCCCCTTCCAGAGCGGGGGCGTGAGAAATTTCAGCCAGAAATCGTGGCTCGTCGCGGCCAGAAGAAGGAGCACGATCAGCGCAAAGACGCCGAGCGCTTCGAAGGGAAAACCGAGCGCGCGGTCGAAGCTGGTATTCGACGACAGCATCGCTTCCAGATTGGGCGTCGGCGAAAAAGCGAAATACCAGTTCAGGATGAACGTGACATGGGTGAGCGCGACGAATGTGGTCAGCACGCCGAAATGGCGGCGATTATAGAGCAGCGGCACAAAGCGCCGGTCGAGACGCGCGAGCGGGCCGATGCACAAAATCACGCTCAGCATTAGGAAAGCGCAGGTCCCGAAAGCGCGGGCATTGTGAATGTCAGGTGTGATCCCCGGCTGATAATCGAGCAGCCCCGGCACCCAACGAATGAAGATCAGAAGATAGACAGCGGCGCAGATGATCAGCACCGCATCGTAGAACCATTTATTGTTGTTCCACTGGACGGGGGTGTATTTGACGCTCATTGGCGGGCCTCGCTCGGCGGCTCAAGGCGTTGCGGTTCGAAATCGGCCGGCCAGCTCTGGCGCAAGACCATGGCGCCCACAAAAATCAGCGGAATGATCACGCCGAAGATCAGCCACCATTTGCCATGCGCGGAACGGGCGGGCCGGTAACGATTTGCCCAATCCTCTTGTCCGGTCTCCAGCTTATACCATCGCCAGAGCACGACCGGCCAGATCAGCAGAACGCCGGGAATGAGCAACGGCCGGAAGACATACGCGCCGCGTGCGTCTTCATCAATGCGGTCGATGCCGATGGTGAGGAAGACCGCCGACACCGCGGCGCCAATATACAGCCACCATTCGGCAAGCGTGATGAGTCCCCCCGCAGTCATATGCGCTTCTGTCCTAACATGACATCATCTCCTAATTCGCAGCCGGCAAGGAATCATGACGAATGCGAAGACGCAAGTAAATGAAGCTTCCGGTGATTACACTTAAAGTTCAACACATGTGAGGCCTTGATAGGCTATAAATACTAGTGGATCAAACATGACATTTGAATCCCTCTTGCGATTCAGATTGATTGAGGCAAGTGTTTCAAATGTCATGTCAATTTGATCCATCAGCAAAAAGCGATGGGGTTCGAAGCGTTAGATTCGAACCACTAGGCTGTGCTTGACGCGCAACCTGCCAATTTCGAATTCGAGCCTGGAGAGCCTTCATGTCCGACCCCACACCCCAAAACGGCGCTTTGCAATGGTTTAAAGTCGGGACAGTGTCGGAGCTGCCCGAAGGCCGGATCAAAACGGTGACTGCGCGAACGACCTCGATCTGTCTCGTTCATTTCAACGGGCAATGGGCAGCGATGGATAATGCCTGCCCGCATCAGGGCGGGCCGCTCGGCGAAGGCTCCATTGAAAAGGGTATCGAGGGCCAGTGCTGGATTCGTTGCCCCTGGCATGGCTGGGATTTCGATCCGCTGACCGGCAAACCGCCTGGCGGGCATGAGGACACAGGGCAAACGCTTTATCCGGTCGAGCTGCGCGGCGATGAGATTTATGTCGGGCTGGAGCCGGAGACGGAAGCGGCCCGCACGACGATGGATGTCATGGCGGAAAGTTTCACCGCCTGGGGCGTCAAGCGCGTGTTCGGCATGGTCGGCCATTCCAATCTCGGTCTCGCCGATGCGATTCGACGCCGTGCGCTGGGCGGCGAGATGACTTATATCGGCATTCGGCATGAGGGCGCGGCCTCTTTCGCGGCATCTGCCTATGGCAAGCTGACGGGCCGGCCCGCGGCGTGTTTCTCCATTGCCGGACCAGGCGCAACCAATATGCTCACTGGCCTATGGGACGCCAAGGTCGACCGCGCGCCGGTGCTGGCGCTGACCGGGCAGGTCCAGACGCAGGTTTTCGGCCCCGGTGCGTTTCAGGACATCGATCTCGCTTCGGCATTTGATGCGGTTACCCGCTTCAGCCAGATCATACTGCCGAACTCCAATCATGCCGAGCTAGCTTCGCTGGCCTGCAAAAACGCCCTGGTCGAACGCGACGTCGCGCATCTGATTTTCCCCGACGATGTGCAGACGATCCCGTCCGATGCCAAAGCCAAAGGGCCGGAAGGCCGCATGGGCAAGCCCAATATCCGTCCCTCCGATGAGGATCTGGACGCCGCCCGCGCCATGATCGCGAAGGCCAAACGGCCCTTCATCGTCATGGGCTATGGCGCAAAAGATATTCGCGGCGAGGTTATTGCGCTGGCCGAAAAGCTCGGTGCGCCGGTCGCGACCACATTCAAGGGTAAGGGGCTGATCCCCGATACGCATGATCTAGCTGCCGGCGTGCTTGGCCGTTCGGGCACGCCGATTGCAAGCTGGTTCATGAATGAATGCGATCTGCTGATTTCGCTTGGCTCCTCCTTTGCCAATCACACCGGCATCGACCGTTCCAAGCCGATCATTCAGGTCGATTTCGAGCGCATGCAGCTCGGCAAATTCCATCCCGTTGCCTTGCCAATTTGGGGCGAGATCGGCGCATTCTGCCGGCTTGTCTCGGAAGGCCTGACACCAAACGGCGCCTATCAGCGCGGCGAGTTGACTGAGCGCTGGCGGATCTGGCGCGAAGAAAAGGCCAGCCGTCTCGATGACGACAGAGGGCAGGGCCTCAATGCCACGCGGGTCTTTCACATTCTCACTGAGGAACTGCCGCGCGACGCCATCATTGCCGTCGATGTTGGCAACAACACTTATTCTTTCGGGCGCTATTTCGAGGCCTGCGGGCAGTCCGTTCTGATGTCGGGCTATCTGGGCTCAATCGGCTTCGGCTTTCCGGCGGCGATGGGCGCCTGGTCCGCGACACAGGATTTCGACGAGTTTCGCGGCCGGAAAGTGATCTCGATTTCCGGCGATGGCGGTTTCGGCCAATATGCGATGGAGTTCACCACCGCCGTCAAATACGGCATGGATATCACCCATATCCTGCTCAATAACAGCCAGCTCGGTAAGATCACCAAGGAGCAGCGGGCTGGCGAATTTCCGGTCTGGCAAACCGACCTTCACAACCCGCCCTTCGCGGCCTTCGCACGCGCTTGCGGCGGACATGGCGAGAAGGTGACGGAGCCCTCCAAACTAAGCCAGGCGGTTCGCGATGCGCTGGCCTATAACGGCCCGGCGCTGGTCGAGATCATCACCGATGCGGAGTTGGTTTAAGGCGCTCCAATGGATGGAAGAAACCTCATCTGCCTTGATACGAGAACTGCTCAGCGATAGAGCGCGGCGAGGCGCTCAAACGCTTTTGCGGTTTCGCTTTCGTCCCACGCCGCAAACCCCATCAAAATGCCCCTATGGGTGGCGTTGGCCGGCTCGATGTGAAAATCGCTCAAGCGCTGACCGCCAATCCCGGCCGATCTCAGCCGCTGCATAAGCGCGGCGTCGCTAATCCCGTCGCGCGAGCGGATGACAGTCTGCAACCCGCCATCCGGCATCAAGGCTTCGAGCGCACCGCGTGAATGTTTCGCGATCCCCTCGGCGAACACGGCGAGTCGGTGCGCATAAACCGCCTTCATCCGCCGGACATGCGCGCGGTAATGGCCGCGTTCGATGAAATCGGCAAGGGCAAGCTGGATGACGGGTGGCACAAGCTGACCGCTATGGCGATGCACTTTAGTCAAGCGACCGGCAAGGCCAGATGGCGCCACGACAAAACCGGTGCGCAGGCCAGGCACCAGGCTTTTTGCGAAAGTGCCAAGATAAAGCACGCATTCTGCATCATCGAGGCCTTGAAGCGCGGCGATCGGCCGCCCTCGATATTGAAATTCGCTGTCGTAATCATCCTCAATGATGTAGCCGCCGCCACTGCTTGCCCGTTCGATCAGAGCCAGGCGGCGCGTCAGCGACATCAGCGCACCGGTGGGAAATTGATGCGAGGCTGTCGTGTAGATCAGTCGCGGCTGGCTCGCAGGCGGAGCGCGCGCCGGGTCCATGCCTTGCGCATCGACAGGCACGGGAACGAGTTTCCCGCCTGCGGCGTTGAAAATCGCTTTGGCGCTGCGGAAGCCTGGTTCCTCGACCCAACAATCCTCTCCTTCTGACAGGAGAGCGTTGACGATCAGGCTTATTCCGCCGCGTGCGGATGAAGTGACGATGATCTGTTCCGGCTCCGCCACAACGCCTCGCGTTTCCGCCAGATGGCGTGCAAGAACGCTCAGGAAACGCGGATGACCGGACATCATGGAATATCCAGCGCTCGCTGTGCAAACACGCAAAGCGGCCCGGCGCAGACAAGCCCCCCAAAGATCTTTCGGGAAGGCGCGAATATCGGGGATGCCGGGATCGAACGGTTTGGGCTGATCCATCGGCGTCGGATGAAAATCCTCAAGCGGCTCCTGCCATCTCGGCGCCAGCCGGTGTTTGACTTTTGTTGCTGGTCGAGACGGCACGGCGCGCTCCAGGTCCGGCAGCAAGCCATCGGCCACCATCACCCCTGAGCCTTGATGCGTTTCGAGAATGCCCTCGGCCTTGAGCTGCTCGATGGCTGCGATCACCGTATTCCGGCTGACGCCCAGCTCTGCGGACAGGGCGCGGCTGGAGGGAATGCGCGCATGCGCCGAGAGCCGTCCGGCGACGATGGCGGCTTTAATTTGCTCCGCAATCTGAACATGCAACGGATCTGCAGCGTCACGCGCAAGATCGAGAATTCCGGAAAAGGCGTCCTGCAACTGGCCCTCTAAAATTTTTGAAATTGGAACTTTCTTTGGAACCAGTTTAGCAGCAAAAACAAGATCAGGAAATGATTTGAGGTCCGCCATGACACAATTTTCCGTCACCTCTTTGAACAAGGTCCGCCGTTCTGACCGCGGCAATTACGATCGCGCCGCGATTTACGACGTGCTGGACCAGGGGTTGATCGCCCATGTCGGCTTCGTCGATCAAGACCGGCCGATCGTCATCCCGATGGCCTATGGCCGTCTCGGAGACAGGCTTTATATTCACGGCGCAAAAGCGGCGCGTTTCGCCAAGACGCTGGGGCAGGGCCTGCCGGTCTGCATCACCGTGACTTTGGCGGATGGCATCGTTGTTGCGCGCTCGGCATTTCATTGCTCGATGAATTACCGTTCGGTCGTGATGCACGGATCTGCGCGTTTGGTCACGAGCCTGACCGAAGCGGCAACCGCGCTCGCCGCTGACACGGATCACCTGCTGCCCGGGCGCTGGGCTGAATCCCGGCCGGTCACGGATAAGGAGTTGCGCTCGACGTCAGTCCTGCGTATTGAGATCGAATCCGCCTCGTTAAAGACGCGCTTCGGGCCGCCGGTCGACGACGAGGAGGATTATGTGCTGCCGATCTGGGCGGGTGTGGTGCCTTTGAAGATGGAGGCTGGTTGCCCTGAGGCAGATGACCGGCTGCTCGAAAGCGTCGGCGTTCCGGACTCGGTCAAAAACTGCCTGGCGGCAAATCCACAGGACGATTTGGATCGGTCTCAGTCTGCGGCAAACTCGACGAGCAAATCCTTGGCATCGACCTGAGCGCCGTGCTTGGTGTGCAGCTGCTTGACGGTGCCGGCGCGTTCGGCGCGGATAGCGGTTTCCATTTTCATCGCTTCGATGGTGAGCAGAAGATCGCCGGCGCGCACTGTCTTGCCGGGCTCGACGGCGATCGATCCGATCACGCCTGGCATCGGCGCGGGAACATGATTGGCATTGCCCTCTTCGGCTTTGGGATGCGCCTTGATCCCCGCTTCTATGGCGCGATTGGGCACGACGGCGGCGCGCGGCTGGCCATTCAGTTCAAAGAAGACTTTGACCATGCCTTCTTCATCCGTCTCGCCGACGGCTTGCAGGCGGATGACCAGGGTCTTGCCCTCCTCGATATCGACGAAGACCTCCTCACCAACCTCAATGCCGTAAAAGAAGGTCGGTGTCGGCAGTTGGCAGACCGGCCCGTAATTCCGCCGGCGGCCCATATAGTCGAGATAGACCTTGGGATACATCAGATAGGAGCACAAATCCTCGTCATTGACCTTGACGCCGGGCATCTCCTTCTGCGCCTCCTGGCGTGCGGCCTCAAGATCGGTTGGCGGTAACGTCGCGCCGGACCGTCCTTTCATCGGCGTCTCGTCTTTGAGCACCTTGGCTTGCAGCGCTTCCGGGAAGCCGCCGGGCGGGCGTCCAAGGCCGCCTTTGAAAAAGTTGATCACCGAAGCCGGGAAGGAAACGTCTTTATTCGGATCTTCGACATCGGCGCGAGTCAGGCCCGCAGACATCATCGCCAGCGCGAGATCGCCGACCACTTTCGAGGACGGCGTCACTTTCGGGATGTCGCCGAACATGGCGTTCACATCGGCATAAGTCTTGGCAACTTCGTGCCAGCGCTCTTCGAGCCCGAGGCTGCGCGCCTGCGCTTTCAGATTGGTGAATTGCCCACCCGGCATTTCATGCAGATAAACCTCCGAGGCCGGGGCTTTCATATCGGCCTCGAAAGCGGCATATTGCATACGTACCGCCTCCCAATAATCCGAGATCGCCCGAATGATGGCTGGATCGAAGCCGGTATCGCGCGGCGTATTGCGCAGCGCCTCGACGATTGAGCCAAAGCATGGCTGCGAGGTCGTGCCGGACAGAGAGTCCATCGCGGCGTCGGCCGCATCAACGCCCGCCTCGCTCGCAGCCAGGATCGTCGCGCCGGAAATGCCGCTTGTATCATGCGTATGC
>CAZMAC010000093.1:0-9590 GCA_964564085.1 uncultured Hyphomicrobiaceae bacterium | reverse complement strand
ATGGCTAGCGGATCGACCAAAGTCGTTATCGCCGCGCTGATCGGAAACTCAGCGATCGCCGTCACGAAATTCATCGCCGCCACAATAACCGGGTCTTCGGCCATGTTCGCAGAAGGCGTGCATTCGCTTGTCGATACCGGAAATCAGGCGCTGTTGTTGTTCGGGATCAACCGCTCCAGCCGGCCCGCCGACGAACGCCACCCTTTCGGATATGGCAAGGAAATCTATTTCTGGGCCTTCGTCGTCGCCATTTTGCTGTTCGCATTGGGCGCCGGCATCTCTCTTTATGAGGGCATCCACAAAATCCAGCACCCGCACCCGATCACCAATGCCGGATGGAACTATCTGGTACTGGCTCTTGCAATCGCCTTCGAAAGCGTAGCCTGGTGGATCGCTTATAAGGAATTTAACAAGGTACGAGGCGACACGCCCATTTTTCAGGCCGTTCGCCAATCCAAGGACCCTGCGCTTTTTACCGTACTGTTTGAGGACACCGCAGCCATGCTTGGCCTTTTCGCGGCATTGATCGGCATCTACTGCGCCGATCAGCTCGGTATTCTTTGGGCTGACGGTGCGGCGACGCTTGCAATCGGTATGATCCTCACCGTCGCAGCCATCATTTTGGCGTACGAAACGAAGGGCCTGCTCATCGGCGAGGCGGCAGGAAGCGAGCTGGTGAACGGCGTGATCAAAACAGCGATGCAGCAGGCCTTTATTAAGAATGTAAATGAGGCCCGGACCCTGCATTTCGGACCCGAGGACGTCCTCGTCAATCTGAGCGTCGACGTCAATGACAATGCGAGCGGGGCGCAGATTGAAGAAGGCGTATCACAGCTTGAGCGCATGATTAAAGAGCGCTACCCGGACGTAAAGCGTATCTTCATCGAGGTGCAAGGCGCCCGCGCGAGCGATGCCCAGATCCCCGAGGGAGACAATGGTGGCGAGCCATCCACGTGATGAGACACTTCGCAAAAAGCCTGTCTGCGATCCCTGTCTTTTGAGGCGCATTTGCGCAGCCGATGAATAATCTTCGCATGTCGTAAATCGTCCATCCAACGTCGCAAAGCATACGCCTTTTTAGGCGAAGCGAGCGCATCCTGTCCGCTTGGATTATCGCTTTGTGCCCACTGGCACGAGGGCTGGATTTCGGGACGGATCGACAATGAAAACTCATGCGCGTGTGGTCGTAATCGGCGGCGGAGTCGTCGGTGTGTCAACTCTCTATCATCTGGCGAAAAAAGGCGTCGCCGACTGCGTGCTGATCGAGCGCAAGGAGCTGACCTCCGGCTCGACCTGGCACGCGGCCGGCCTCTTGCCGCTCTTCAATATGAGTTACAGCGTCGGCCAGATTCACAAATATTCCGTTGCGCTCTACAAGACGCTTGAAGAGGAAACCGGCCAGTCCGTCGGCTTTTCCGTCTGTTCAAATATCCGCCTGGCGCGTACCGAGGATCGCGTCGATGAGTATCATTATTATTCCGGCGTGGCGCGAACCATCGGCATCAATCTCCGCTGGCTGACGCCGGAGCAGATCAAAGAGGTCTGGCCGCTCTGTAATACGGACGGTCTGATCGGGGCGATCCAGCATCCCGATGACGGTTATATTCAGCCTGCCGATCTGACCCAGGCTTTCGCGCGCGGCGCACGCAATCGCGGCGCGGAGATCTATCGTAATACGGTTGTGACCGGCATCAAGCAGAAGCCGAATGGCGAATGGCTGATCAAGACCGACAAGGGCGAGATCACAGCTGAGCATGTCGTCTCCGCCACCGGAAACTTCGCAAGACAGACAGGCGCAATGGTCGGCCTCGACGTGCCCGTCATCCCGGTCGAGCATCAATTCATCGTCACCGAGCCGCATCCCGAGATCCAGGCGCGCAAGAAACAGGGGCTGCCGGAAATGGGCGTGCTGCGCGAGTCGGACAGCTCCTGGTATATGCGCGAAGAAGCGGGCGGCCTGCTGCTCGGGCCTTACGAGGTCGGCGCGCCTTGCTGCTATGTGGATGGCCCGGATGCGCAGTCCGAATATGAGCTGTTCCAGGAGGATCTGGAACGGCTTGAGCCGCATATCGCAACCGCTATCGAGCGCGTCCCAGCCTTTGGCGAGGCCGGTATCAAGAAGGTTTATAATGGCGCGATTGCCTACACACCGGATGGATCGCCGATCATCGGGCCGGCCTGGGATCTGAAAAATTTCTGGCTGAATGAAGGCCACAGCTTCGGCGTGACCGCCGCGGGCGGCGCAGGCTGGCAGCTTGCTGAGTGGATCGTCGAGGGCGAGCCATCCATCGATATGATGGGCGTCGACCCGCGCCGGTTCGGGCCTTACGCCTCGCGCGGTTACATGCGTAAGAAAAATGAAGAAGCCTACGCCAATGTCTTCACCGTTCATTATCCGGATGAAGAGCGCATCGCGGCCCGCCCTTTGAAACGCGCGCCCTGCTATGACCGCATGGCGGCAAAGGGTGCTGTATTCGGCTCGGTCTATGGCTGGGAGCGGCCAAACTGGTTTGCACCGGAAGGTTACGGCTTAAGCACCGACGGCTTGCCCAAACCCGACGTGCTGCTCAATCACAATCATCCCGAGCCGGATGCGAATGGCAAGGTGCGCGAGCTCTGGAGCTTCCGCCGGTCGAACTATTTCGAACATGTGGGCAATGAATGCCGCCATGTGCATGAACATGTCGGCGTTCTAGACATGTCGGCCTTTGCGAAAATGATGGTCAGCGGGCCAGGTGCTGAGGATTGGCTGGAGTCGCTGGTGGCCAATCGCATTCCGAAGAAAACCGGACGTGTCGGCCTTTGCCATATGCTCTCAAAAAATGGCGGCGTCCGCTCCGAGTTCACGATCTATAAGACCGGTCCGCAATCCTATTATCTGGTCTCGGCCGGCGCATT
Source organism: uncultured Hyphomicrobiaceae bacterium (assembly GCA_964564085.1). Lineage (GTDB taxonomy): Bacteria > Pseudomonadota > Alphaproteobacteria > Rhizobiales > Rhodomicrobiaceae > JAHQVI01. Next base: position 6,692 of record CAZMAC010000093.1, on the reverse strand, counting down.
CGAGCGGCACGATCACGACTATCTGCATAAGCTCGCGCCGACCGATGGCAGCGTTCGCCTGCAGCCGGTTACAACGCAATATGGCGTGCTCGTCTTGGCCGGACCGAAAGCGCGCGCGGTGCTTCAACAGCTCACCGATACCGATCTGAGCAATGAAAACTTCCCCTGGCTTTCGGGGCAGATGATCAGCATCGGGCATGCGCAGGCTCACGCATTGCGCGTCAATTTTGTGGGCGAGTTGGGCTGGGAGTTGCATCACCCGATTGAGATGCAGAATACAATCTTCGATTTGCTGTTCGAGGCCGGCGCGCCGCACGAGATTAAGCCCTTCGGTATTCGCGCCATGGATTCAATGCGGATCGAGAAATCCTACCGTCTGATCCCGCGCGAGCTTTCCATTGAATATGCGGCGCTAGAGTCGGGGCTGGACCGTTTCGTCCGCCTCAATAAGCCAAGTTTCATCGGCCGGGACGCGCTCATCGAATGGCAGCAGCGCGGCTTTAAAAACCGTTTCGTAACAATGGAGGTCGGTGAAATCGGCGATGCCGATCCGCGCGGAAACGAGCCGATCTACCGGAACGGCACGATGGTCGGGCGCTGCACGAGCGGCGGCTATGGCTGGCGGCTCGGCAATTCGATCGCACTCGGGATGGTGCCGCCCGATTTGGGCGATGAAGGCTCAGAGTTCGAGGTTGAAATTCTCGGCAAACGCTACCCCGCGCGGGTGATTCCGGAAAGTCCGTTCGATCCGGACAATGAAAGACTGAGGTCGTGAAACGGCCGCCTGTCTTAACTGATTGTAAATCGCCCCGCATCGGGGGCGATTTGTCTTTGGACGAACACTTCTGTGATCACGGGAACGTACTTGACTGAATTTTGCGCAGCGGCGGTATATCCAATTATACCAAGTCTTCATGAGCGTGACTCCTTCATGAGCGTGACTCATGGAGACTTGCAAGTGCGCGACTGCGCGCCCGAGCCAGTGCGAGGAAAGCCTGCGTGGCGCTTGAACGCTTTAGGTTCTCATTAATGAGAATCAGTATCAGGAGTCTACGACTCAGACGAGGTCGCAAATCTGACATTTCGAGCCGTCTGCGAAAAAGCGTTGGTCCGCTCATTCCGTCACAATGCTGAAGAATATCAAGGCGAAGAGAAGCACATACGGAGCAAGCTGATGGGTTTGTATGACGATATGGAAGTCGCAGCCGTCCAGGTGAACGAGCCGCACCAGCATGAATCTCACGGCCCGATTGTGCCATCGCGCGATGATGATCATCTCGATGAGAAAATCGGGCGATTGGCGCAGGATTTCTCTATCGAAGTGCTCCCGAAAACTGCTGGCAAAATAAAAAATTTCGCCAATCTTCTGCCGCAGGGAACCCGCGTCTTTATTCCTTTTCTTCCCGGCGCCCGTTTTCGGGATTGCCTCCCGTTGGCGGTACGGCTCCGGCGGGAAGGCATGGAGCCGGTCCCGCACATTGCCGCGCGCCGCCTGACATCCACGTCGGAATTGACCGAAACGCTTGCGCGGCTGCGTGAGGAAGCGGGCATTACCAAATGTCTCGTGATTGCAGGCGATCCGGAGCGTCCCGCCGGTCCGTTTTCAGACAGCATGGCTGTGTTGGAGACCGGGATTTTGGAACAAAATGGCATTGAGACAATTTTTGTCGGCGCCCAGCCAGAAGGGATCACCGGCATTGCGCCTGAAAGGATCGAGGCGGCTCTGACCTGGAAAAATGAATATGCCCGGTCGACAAGCGCCTCTTTGCGCCTGATTTCGCAATTCACCCTCGATATTCATGCCCTTCAATCCTGGCAAAAAAGATTGAGCGATCTGGGCAATGAGTTGCCCGTTCATGTCGGCATTGCCGGGCCGACCAGTCTTACGACGCTCTTGAAATTCGCCGCCCTTACCGGGGCCTCCGCATCGCTGCGGGCCATGCGGCGCTATGGCGCCAAGCTGACACAGCTTGCAAGCGAGGCCTCTCCCGACGCTCTGGTGACACATTTAGCGCGGCAAGTTTCACCGCCCGCCCGCGACACATCAGAGCAAACGCCGACGATTGCAGGTCTCCACGTTTACACATTCGGCGGCTTTATACAGTCGTCTGAATGGATGACGGCTCTGCAACGCGGAAACTTCGCGCTCAAGCCGGATGGCGACGGTTTCACGATCAATCGGGGCTAGCAATCTTCCCCTCGGGCCGGACACAAATTCCTTATTTAATGATCGGATTGGTTCCGGTATCGTCGTGAGCCTTCTCATCTTGAATCGGCGGAGGCGTGTCGGGCTCATTCGGCAGGGCTTCATCCTCAAGGTCCGGCGTATAGCGGTCGATATGAGGCTGGCGTTTGTAATATTCCCGATAGCGCTTGGAAAAATGGGACGCGGATAAAAAGCCGCTCGCAACCGCGACTTCAATGATCGGCAAGTTGGAATGCCTCAGAAGCCGCCGTGCTCGCTCCAATCGGACTTCCAGATAATAGCGCGCGGGCGAGCGCCCCAGATGGTGACGGAACAACCGTTCGATATGGCGGCGCGAGATCGACGTGACCTGCGCGATCTGCGCCAGCGAGATCGGTTCCGCAATATTGGCTTCCATGATCTCGATAATCGAAAGCAGATGCTGGTTTTGGACACCGAGCCGCGATCCGATTGGAAGCCTCTGCCGATCATGCGCGGGACGGATACGGTCCGTTAGACAAATGTCGCATACCTTCTCGGCCATGCTGGTGCCGAACCGCAAGCTGATGAAATAGAGGATCATATCGAGCGAGACCGTGCCGCCTGCGCAGGTAAAAATATCGCTATCGACCTCAAACAGCGATTGCCGGACATCGACGTCAGGAAATCGCTCAGCAAAACTCGGGATCATTTCCCAATGGATTGCGCAGCGCTTATCTTCGAGCAATCCCGCCTGCGCCAGGATCCAACTGCCCGTGCAAAGCCCGCCAATGCTGACCTTGCGCGCATGCATTCGCCGCAGCCAGGCGAAAACGCTCGGGTCGTGATAATTCTCGACATCAAGCCCGGCGCAAACGATCACCATACGCGTTGCGGCTGGATCGACATGTTCATTAAGGACGTCCCGCAAGCGGGCATCGGTGTTGAGGATGATTCCATTGCTCGCTTCGACCGGCTCGCCGCCCTTGGAGATCAACCGCCACTCATAGACTGTCTTGCCAACCGCTCTATTCGCGAGCCGCAGAGCTTCGATCGCCGAGGAAAAGGCGATCATCGAAAATTTGGGAACCAGAAGGAAGAGGATCGTTTGGCGATCAGTCTGATTCTTATCCATAAACGTACCCAGTCAGTTCGGGCACCCATCAGCTCAATGTTTCAACGACGCCAAGAGTCTCATTTGGATGATATTCGCTCAAAGCGAGGGATTTGAGCAATCCTTTTTGCGAATTGGTCCTAGAGTGTTACGAATTTGTGAATGAAAATCAGAAATGATAAGAGTTTACTCGTGCCGCCATGTCGCTTTCGGACCAGAATTCGACGAGCTGAGCATGTGCCAACCAGCCTATCGGACGCATCATGAGCCGTGAATTTTTGGGGTTAGAGCATCGGACCGAAAAGCATGTCCTCACGAAGGTGGGGATGCGTAGCGGTTTTCGGATAAATCCGATGCTAGAACAAATAGATAGAGCGGCACCGACGATTCCAATTTAAAATCCGTCGCTCTAATCGCCAGATCGCGGCGCGTGAGGGTCAACATATGCTCAATAGTCAAGCTAATCCTGCCGGAATCCCTGCTCCCATGACAAACAAAACTGACGCGCCAGCAACCGATTTGGAAATTGCGCGCAATGCCGAAATGCGCCCGATCGCGGATATCGGTGCGCGGCTGAATATTCCCGCAGATGCGCTTTATCCTTATGGCCGCCATATCGCCAAGGTGGAGGACCGGTTTCTGGACAGTCTGGAAGAGCGGCCCGACGGCAAGCTCATCCTGGTCACAGCGATTACACCGACCCCGGCAGGCGAAGGCAAGACAACCACGACCATCGGCCTGGGCGATGGTCTCGCCCGTATCGGCGCGCGTGCCGCGACCTGCATTCGTGAACCCAGCCTTGGCCCTTGCTTCGGTATGAAAGGCGGCGCGGCCGGCGGCGGATATAGCCAGGTCGTGCCAATGGAGGACATCAATCTCCATTTCACCGGCGATTTTCACGCGATCACCAGCACGCATAATCTGTTGTCGGCGCTTTTGGACAACCATTTGCATTGGGGCAATAAGGCCGGTCTCGATGCGCGGCGGGTCGTCTGGCAGCGAGTGATGGACATGAATGACCGCAGCCTGCGCCGGATCGTCATCGGCCTTGGCGGCGCGACGGAAGGCGTCCCGCGCGAGGACGGCTTTGATATCACCGTTGCCAGCGAGGTCATGGCGATCTTTTGCCTTGCCAAAAATTTCAGCGATTTACGGACCCGGCTCGGCAGCATGATCGTCGGCTACAGGGCGGACAGGTCGCCCGTGACGGCGGCTGAACTGGAAGCCGATGGCGCGATGTCGGTCCTGCTGAAACAGGCTTTCATGCCGAATCTGGTGCAATCGCTTGAGAACAATCCGGTTTTCATTCACGGCGGGCCTTTTGCGAATATCGCCCATGGCTGTAACTCAGTGCGGGCGACTCGCGCTGCATTGAAACTCGCCGATTATGTCGTCACGGAAGCCGGGTTTGGTGCGGATCTTGGTGCGGAGAAGTTCTTCAATATCAAATGCCGGAAAGCCGGACTGACGCCCAATCTGGCGGTGATCGTCGCAACCGTTCGCGCCCTCAAAATGCATGGCGGCGTCGCAAAAGCCGATCTGCGTACGCCGGATCCCGGCGCAGTCGAGCGCGGACTCCATAATCTTGGCCGGCATATCGACAATATCAAACGTTTCGGCGTTCCGATCCTGGTCGGCATCAATCAGTTCAGCGCCGATACAGACGCGGAAATCCAAGCCATCGTCGATTATTGCGCTGCACGCGGTGTCGAGGCGCATCTATGCTCGCATTGGGCGGATGGCAGCGCAGGCATTGAACCGCTTGCGCGCCGGGCAAAGGAAATTGCGGACGGCAGCGCGCCGGATTCATTCCGCCTGCTCTACGAACTCGATGAAAGCGTTCCGAACAAGATCCGCTCGGTTGCGCGTGAGCTTTACGGTGTGAGCGACATCTCTTTATCCCCCGAGGCAGAGCAGCAGATCAAGCGCCTGACGAAACTCGGTTACGGCAATTTGCCTGTCTGTATGGCGAAGACTCAATATAGCTTTACCGCCGATGCGGGCCAGCCGGGCATGCCGGACGGCTATGTCCTGCCGATCCGTGAGGTCAGGCTTTCCGCGGGCGCAGGCTTTCTGCCGGTTCTTTGTGGGACGATGATGACGATGCCGGGACTGCCGAAAGTGCCGGCCGCCAATGCGATGTACATTAACGACGCCGGCCAGATCGAGAATTTATCCTGATCAAGCCGAAGGGCTTGAGCCGATCAATTTTGTCGTTCTAAAATCGGCCGAAGGATTAAAGACCGATGACCTGTCATTATTCCCTCTTCAATCTGATCCGCGAAGGCTTTCGCGGGCATACGGGCTGGGAACCGGCCTGGCGCGATGCGGAGCCGAAGGCCAGCTATGACGCGGTCATAATTGGCGGCGGTGGGCATGGCCTTGCGACGGCCTATTATCTCGCCAAAGAACACGGCATGACGGACATCGCGATCCTCGAAAAGGGCTGGATCGGGGGTGGCAATGCAGGCCGCAACACGACAATTATCCGCTCAAACTATCTTTATGACGAAAGCGCTGCGATTTATGAGCACGCCCTGAAGCTCTGGGAGGGCCTTGGCCGCGAATTAAACTACAACATCATGATGAGCCATCGCGGCGTGCTAAATCTGGCCCATGACGATAATGAAGCCCGCACGCTCAAGCGCCGCTGCGAGGCAAACCGGCTGAACAGCGTCGACAGCGAGTATCTCGACGCCAAGCAGGTCAAGGAATTTTGCCCCATTATCAGCATCTCGCAGGATGTGCGCTATCCGGTGATCGGCGCGACGCTGCAGCGGCGCGGCGGCGTCAACCGGCATGATGCCGTCGTATGGGGCTTTGCGCGGAAAGCTTCAGCGCTCGGGGTCGATATCGTACAGAATTGCGAGGTCAGCGATATTGTCGTCGAGGCGGGCGCGGTCAAAGGTGTGCAAACAAATCGTGGGTTTATTCGTACACCGAAAGTCGCCAGCGTTGCCGCGGGACATTCCAGCGTCATCGCGCAGATGGCCGGTATTCGTTTGCCGATCGAAAGCCATCCCCTGCAGGCGCTGGTATCGGAGCCGATCAAGCCGATCCTGCCTTGCGTGGTGATGTCGAACGCCGTTCATGCCTATGCCAGCCAATCGGATAAGGGCGAACTCGTCATCGGGGCCGGCATTGACCATTATCTGTCCTATACGCAGCGCGGGGGCTTCGACATCGTCGAACATGAGATCGCCTCGCTCCTGGAGCTGTTTCCAACCTTCTCACGTCTGCGGATGCAACGGCAATGGGGCGGCATCGTCGATGTATGCCCCGACGCAAGCCCGATTATCTCGAAAACGCGCGTGAAAGGCTTTTACATTAATGGCGGCTGGGGAACTGGCGGCTGGATGGCGACGCCGGGATCGGGACATGTCTTTGCCGCTCAGATCGGGCATGACGAGCCTG
>CAZMAC010000092.1:0-9607 GCA_964564085.1 uncultured Hyphomicrobiaceae bacterium | reverse complement strand
GTTTTATCGTTGAACGCGCCGTCAACGCCGGAAACACAAGGGATGCTGAACGCAGTAGCGATTGCGAAAATGCCGGAAGGTGCCTTCGTCGTGAACACCGCGCGGGGGGATCTCGTGGTCGATGAGGACCTGATTGCAGCCTTGAAATCGGGCCGTCTCGCGGGCGCGGGGCTCGATGTCTATCGCGGCGAACCGAAGATCCACGAAGGCTTTTACGAGCTGGAAAACGTGTTCCTGCTTCCGCATTTGGGATCGGCGACAATTGAGGCGCGCAACGAGATGGGCTTTACCGCGCTCGACAATATCGACGCTGTGCTTTCCGGCCGGGAGCCGCCATATGGCGTCGTCTAAACCAAAAACGGGCTGATAAAGCGAATTCCGATATTTTCTCGTGGCTCGCCACTCACAGCGGGCCGATGGGTATAAAAGAATTCGACCAAGGTTGGGGATTGCCCGCAGTGAATTTTTCAGATGTTATAGGGGGATAACGTTCCGGACTTTCACGGTAATATTGAATTAAGAGGCTCGGAGAACGGGCGCATAGCGACATCCGGCCAACACATGCCTGGATAATGACTGGTTCAAATCGGAGGAAAATGATGTCCAAGACTGAATCGAAAACAGACAAAACCGTAAACCGCCGCAAGTTCCTGAAAGGCGGCGCAGTCGCAACGGGTGCGGCTGCCGCAACCGTCGCATTCCCGCAGGTCTCACGCGCGCAAACGACAACGTTAAAAATGCAAAGCTCCTGGTCGGCGACCGATATCTTCCAGGATATGGCCAAACAATATGTCGAGCGCGTCGAGAAAATGTCAGGTGGCCGTCTGAAGATCGACCTGCTGCCCTCAGGCGCTGTCGTTCAGGCATTCCAGGTTCAGGACGGTTGTAATCAGGGCGTCATCGATGGCGCACATACGGTGACCGCCTATTGGTACGGTAAAAACAAAGCGGCTTCATTATTCGGCACAGGGCCGGTCTTCGGCGCCAACGCCTCGCAGATCCTGGCCTGGATCCATTATGGCGGCGGTAAGGAGCTTTATAAGGAGCTCGTTCAGGACATTTTGAAGCTCGATGTCGTCGGCTTCTTTGCGATGCCGATGCCGACACAGCCTCTCGGCTGGTTCAAGAATGAGATCAAGAGCGCCGACGATCTCAAGGGCCTGAAATACCGCACGGTCGGCCTTGCCACCGACATTATGCAGGGCATGGGCGTGAGCGTTACGCAACTTCCGGGCGGCGAAATCGTGCCGGCTCTGGAGCGCGGCGTGATCGAAGCGTTTGAGTTCAACAATCCGACCTCGGACAGCCGCTTCGGCGCTCAGGACGTCTCCAAGACCTATATGATGGGCTCTTACCATCAGGCGGCTGAGTTCTTTGAAATCATCTTTAACAAGCCCAAATTCGAGAGCCTGCCGGAAGAATTGCAGGCGATCCTGGAATATGGCGCAGAAGCAACGAACACCGCCAATTACGGTCTGGCGATGGATCAATATTCCAAAGATTTGCAGAAGCTTATCAATGAGAACGGCGTCAATGTCTACCGCACGCCGACCTCGGTCATGGAAGCGCAGCTTGCCTCCTGGGACAAGACGCTGGAAAAACTGAACCAGGACGCTTTCTTCAAGAAGGTCGTCGACAGTCAGCGTGAATGGTCCGAGCGCGTTGCATTCTACGACCTGCTCAATTCCGCCGACTACAAGCTCGCTTACAACCACTACTTCCCAGGCAAACTCCCTGGCTAGTCAACTGGTTGCTTTGGGTTTCCATGGGGCGGCGCGCGCATAACGTGCCGTCCCATATGACCCTGTCAATCGGCTTTCCGGAGAGTAGCGTGCTTCAAACGATTTTTTTAATCGACCGCATCACGGGCTGGGTCGCCAAGGCCTTCGCCTGGTGCATCATGATCATGACCTTCGGCATCTCTTACGAAGTGTTCATGCGCTACGTTCTCAGAGATCCGACGCCCTGGGCCTTTGACCTGTCCTATATGATGTATGGCACGCTATTCATGATGGGCGGTGCTTACGCTTTGTCGCGCGACAGCCATGTGCGCGGCGATGTCATCTACAGGCTCCTACATCCGAAAACCCAGGCACGGCTGGAGCTTGTTCTTTATTTTCTTTTCTTTTTCCCAGGCGTCCTCGCGCTCATAATTGCCGGCTGGAAATATGCCGCATTGTCTTACTCCTATCAGGAAGTGAGCGTTTACAGCCCGGCGAACGTTCCGATTTTTCAGTTCAAAATGGTGATTCCGGCAGCCGGTTTTTTACTGCTGATCCAAGGGGTAGCCCAAGTTCTGCGCTGCATCGTCTGTATTCGGACCGGAACCTGGCCCGAACATCTTGAAGATGTTGAAGAAACAGAGACGATGCTGATGCATGGCAAAGAGGACGAAGCTCAGCTTCGTGACGAATACGGAGTTGAGATAAAGAAATGACAGATCCTCAGATTGCCATCTTCATGCTGGGCATTTTCGTCTTTGTGATCATGCTCGGCTTTCCGATCGCCTTCACACTGATGGCGATGGGGATCGGCTTCGGCTATTACGCCTATTACGATCCCGAGCGAATGCAGACCATCTTCGACAACCGCGTCTTCGATCTATTCGTCAACCAGACCTATTCGGTGATGTCGAACGATGTGCTGACGGCGATCCCGCTCTTTCTCTTCATGGGCTATATCGTCGAGCGGGCCAATATCGTTGACCGGCTCTTTTACACGCTCAATATCGCAGCGCGCGGTCTGCCCGGCTCAATGGCGGTCGCGGCGCTGGCGACCTGCGCGCTGTTCGCGACCGCAACCGGCATCGTCGGTGCCGTCGTCACATTGATGGGGCTGCTTGCTTTTCCGGCCATGCTTAAAGCGCGTTACGATACCAGCTTTGCCGCTGGCGTGATCTGCGCTGGCGGCTGCCTGGGCATTCTCATACCGCCGAGCATCATGCTGATCGTTTATGGCGCAGCGGCGAGCGTCTCGGTCGTCAAGCTTTATGCGGCGGCGCTCATCCCCGGCTTCATGCTGGCGGGCCTTTATATGGTCTACGTTGTCGGCCGCGCCATGCTTAATCCATCGATCGCGCCAAAGCCGCGCGACGAGGAAACGGAAGGGCTGTCCACGCTCACCATCGCCTGGATGATGCTGACATCCTTTGTGCCACTTGCCGCGCTGATCCTGTCCGTTCTTGGCGCAATCCTATTCGGTCTGGCGACGCCGTCCGAAGCGGCTGCCATCGGCGCCCTGGGCGGTTTGATCCTTGCCGCGCTTTACCGGTCGCTGACATGGCAACGCCTGCGCGAATCCGTTTATCTCGCAGTCAGGACGTCAGCGATGGTCTGCTGGCTGTTCGTCGGCTCCTGGGTCTTTGCGTCGGTCTTTTCCTATCTCGGCGGCGAGCAGCTCGTGAAGGAATTCGTGCTCGGGCTCAACCTGTCGCCGCTGACCTTCCTGATCCTGACACAAATCATCATCTTCCTGCTCGGCTGGCCGCTGGAATGGTCCGAGATCATCATCATCTTCGTGCCGATTTTCCTGCCGCTTCTGCCGGAGTTCGGGATCGATCCGCTGTTTTTCGGCATCATCGTTGCGCTGAACTTGCAGACATCCTTCATGACGCCGCCTATGGCGATGTCCGCCTATTATCTGAAAGGCGTCGCGCCGCCACATGTGCGCCTGACGCAGATTTTCAGCGGCGCGTTCCCATTCCTTGCAATGGTGCTACTGGCGATTGTTCTGCTCTACATCTTTCCCGGCATCGCCCTTTATCTGCCGGAGGCCATATACGGATAGACCGCCATGCTCGACAGATTATTGGCCATTATTTCGCTCGCTTTGCTGATCGCCTTTTGCGTGCTTTTAATCAGCTTTATTCAGCGCATCGATCTCGCCATCGTTCTTATCATCTGCGTATTGATGGCAGCCTACGACCTGTTGATTTACAGTTTCAAAAAGACCCCGGATCAGGAACAGGGGCGAAAGCTTTAGATCGACCGACGTTCGATTGAAATAAATTGAACGTCGTAAAATCGATCTAATTCAAATAGTTAGCGCAACGCGCGTTCAAACGAACGCGGACAGTTGCGCTAACTATTTGAATCAAGGCTTAAAGATCAATACGCCTGTTTTTTCCGCCATCAGCTCGTCTTCGCTCTTGATCAGCCGGATGGTCTTGCCGTCTTTATAGAGCGGCAGCTGGTCGGCATAAAAGGGCGAGAGCGGATGAGCGCTTTGGCCAGCCGCGATGATAAAGCGCGAGCGCGATGGATCGGCGAGATCATAAATCCCGCGAAAACCGGCACCTGACTTCTTCACGACCGGGCTTTGCTGATCGGGGCGGCCAAGACTTCCGCCGCGATTGACGGAATAAAAGCCGCCATCGCTCGGATAGGACACACCGAACACGGATTGGAAGCCCGGAAAATTGTCGAGCACCTGGTTTTCCATCACGGCGGCATGCTCATCGCCCCAGCGCCAATCGGACAGGTCGTCGCCGTAGCGGGCCGAAAGCTCGGCCAGCGTTGTTTCGAAGGCGGATTTCACAGCTTTCATGCAATCCGGCCCGGCCTCGGCGGTCCGGCAAAAGCCGTTTGGCTCTTTCAGAACGGAAACCACTGTCGAGGCGTTGAAAACACCGGAGGCGGAGGCGACCGGGTCAAGCCCGGATTTAAGCAGCGCCTCATTCATACGCAGCAGCCACCAGTCGAGGATCAGCGCTTCGGGACGGTCCTTGCCCGCTTTGAAATCCCAATCGGAAAGAAGGGCAAGGGCCTGTTTTTCCAGCTCGGTCTCAGGCTGCAATTTCAGCAAAAATGGAACGAGATCGCGCGCATGGGCAGCCTGGATGTCGTTCTGTATGGCGGCCATGCTGTCGAGGTCATGCTGCGGCTTTGCGCCAATCAGCTCGATGATGCGCATGGCGCGGTAGCCTGCCGCCTGATCGCGCCCGAACCAGTAAGGATAATCCGGGCCGATCACGGCGTTATTCGCGTTCACGATCGCGCCAGCTGCCGGGTTGAGCAGCTTCGGCCAGCCCTCAAACGGCACCTCGCTCGCCCAGTCGAAATCGCCGCTCGCGCCGTCGCCCGGATAGCGCCCGTCCCCTGATTTACGGATCGGCACGGTGCCGGGATTGATAAAGCCGATATTCCCATCCCGGTCTGCATAGACAATATTTTGAGCGGGCGATCTGTAAGGGCGCAGAGCGTTCAAAAATTCCGGCCAGTTCTTCGCCATGCTCATCTTGAACAGCGCATCGGCAGTTCGGTCATCACGGCTCAGGCCGGTCCAGGCGAGACTGACCATTTTACCTTCGCCGACCAGCCCGCCGGTTTGCTGGCCGATATCGGAGATCACCGGACCGTGGCGGGTCTCGCGGCGGGTGATCTCAACGGGTGCTTCGTCTTTGACTTTGATGGTGATTTTTTCAGCGCGGATCGGCTTCGGGCCCTCGGGCGTCAAATAAGATTGCGGATCACCGGCCGCCTCCGTTTCAATGAACAGATCCTGCGTGTCGCTATCGGTCGTCGTGAAGCCCCAGGCAATATGGCCGTTTTGTCCGAGTACGATGAGCGGTGTTCCCGGAGCCGTCGCGCCGGACAAAGTTATCTCCGGTGTCGTGACACGCGCCAAATACCACAGAATCGGAATTTCCAACTCCAGATGCGGATCGTTTGCGAGGATCGGCTTGCCGGTCTTGCTACGTGTTCCGTCGATGACCCATTCATTGGAAGCGCCACTGCCGATGGAGGGCAAGGCCAGCAGCCGGTCCAAACTGGCGTAATCATCTGCAAGCTGAATATCGAAGCCCTGTTGCGGCATTAAGGACGCACCTTGCGTCGATGCGCCGTCGATTTCTGGCGTCAAAGTCACCGGCCAGTGCGGCGCCTTCGGCGGAAAAAGCCGCTCCGCGCGCTCACGGCCATAAGCCGCCGCTAGACGGGCGCGCGTTGCATCCTGCCGCCAATTCGCGCTCAGCTTCCAGGCCATGCCCTTCCCCCAGATGACAGCATCTTCCGGCTGCCAGGGCTCCGGCTCAAAGCCAAGTAGCATATATTCCAGCGGCAGGCCCTGCCCGCTTGTCTGAAGCCAGGCATTGACGCCATCGGCATAGGCCTGCAAATGCGCTTTCAACTCGGGTGAAAGAGCCGCATAGCTATCCCGTCCGCGCCCGGCCAGATCAAGCGTACGAAACAGCTTGTCAAGCGGCAGGCCGCGCGCGCCGATCGTCTCGGCCAGCCTGCCCTGAAGAACGCGCCGGGTAATATCCATCTGAAAAAAGCGGTCCTGCGCATGAAGATAGCCAAGCGCGCGTGAGGCATCCTGCAAATCGCCGGCGAAAATATGAGGCACCCCATGCTTATCCCGGATCACACGGGTCTCACCGCTAAGCCCGGACAGACGAACTTCGCCATTGAGCTCCGGCAAACTCCGTGTCCACCAGAGATAGCCTGTCGCGAGTAGGATCAGCGGCAGGACAATGAGAACGATCAAAGCCCCCGTCAGGAGCTTTCGTCGGCCGGTGAACATAGGTGTCCTCCTCATTGCGGAGACCGGACCTTAACGCAGCCGAATGGCACTGGCGAGAGCTGTGTTTACGGATTTTGGGACGCTGTGGTGACACAAATCGCGCCGAACTCGTGCGAATTTGGGACAGTGTGAGAGAAAATCGAAAAGACTATTGATCAATATACTCAGAATTTACGCCGTCTGTTACGTGCTGCCCACCAAAACTCTCGCAATAATTGCATTTAAACGCAAGACTAACGCCAAGGTTTTACAATTATATCTTTCGTTAACTTAGCTTTTTAATCCGGCATTAAGTCAATCGCGGTAGATTATTGTTCAGTGGTCACATTGCATGTAGAGAGTTCAATGACCGATCAGTTCAGGCTCCGTGTGAAATATGTTATGGGGCCGGATGGCAGCCCGCTCACAATCGCTGACTTGCCGCCGCCTTCAACAAAACGATGGGTTATTCGCCGCAAGGCGGAAGTGGTCGCTGCTGTCCGCGGCGGACTGCTCAGCCTTGGCGATGCATGCAAGCGTTATCGCCTGACCATCGACGAATTCCTCAGCTGGCAACGCTCAATCGAGAAGCACGGCCTTCCCGGCTTGCGCGCAACCCGTCTTCAGCAATATCGCGCCTAGATCAACCTGCGTTTGATCGGAATCGATTAAGCGCAGAAAAGTTGATCTATTTCAAAAAGTCAGCGCAACTGTCCGCGTCCATCCCCGCCTTCGCGGGGACAGGCTTGGACACGCGTTGCGCTAAGGCTCAAAAGCGGGATAGAGAACAGTGTGGAACGGTTGTCCGCGCCAATTAAACTGCCCCGGCTACCAGACATTTTAGAATGGATAACACGGCCGCTTCCCGCATTGCCGGGCCTTGGCATATTTACATCGCACCGCCTCGCAGCTAGCTTCCTGATCATGGCTATGAGAAGCAGGCCCCATGAGTTTGCCGAAAATACATATGATCGGTTATGAAGGCGCATCCGTTGAGGATCTGATTGCCACGCTGAAATCAGCCGGTATTGCGAGCCTCCTCGATATCCGCTTTTCGCCCTATTCGCGCCGCGCCGAGTTTTCCAAAGACGAACTCAGCGCAGCCCTGTGCCATTACGGCATTTCCTATCAGCATATACGCGAACTCGGCAATCCACCGGCAGGCCGTGAGGCCGCACGCGCCGGACACATGATTGCGTATCGTGAAATCTTTCACGCACATCTGAACAGTGCGGAGGGGCAAAAGGGGCTGGAACGCGCTCTCGCGCTCGCAGCGACAGCACCCATCTGCCTGCTCTGTCTCGAAAAATCAGCCAGCCATTGCCATCGCATGATGGTTGCCGAGCGCATGGGCGCGATGTCCGGAAAGGAAATCGTGCATTTGAAAGTGGAGCCGAAACAGGCCCATCCCGATCAGGCGAGCTTTGTATTTTAGAGCGGCGAACCGGTGTCCACTTCGCCTGAAAGCGCTCTAATACCGGCCTTGGCTCCGGTATCGCGGTTCCTGATCTGTCGCCCAGCTGCCCGGCGGTACAAGTTGGGTCGACGATGGGCTTGTCTGCGGACCGAGTGCGGTGGAGGACGGCGCGCCGGGCGGGTTGCAGTCGCTTCTGCCGAAAACCCAGACCTCCACATCGCGTTTCAGCTGCGCCGCAAGTTCGACCGGAAACGAGAGATTGCGGGTTGAGATCAGCGTGTTGTTGTTGAAGGGATAGAATTGAATGAGGAAGCGTTCCGCATCGGGCTCCGGGCCGGATTGAATCGTGATCTGACGCAACTCGATCAACCCGTTCGCGGTCTCCAGCGCACCCGGCTTTGTGTCGTATTGATAACCGTTCAGTAATGCAGGCGAGCCTTCAAACCAGCAGGTCTGCATTTGTTTGGTGAAGACGTTTTGCACTGAAGCCGGCGCACCGAAGGAAAGGCGCTGGGGTTCGGAACCTTCAAGGCGGGATACAACGGGGGCTTTGTCTGCACAGGCGGATAACAACAAAGCAAGCAAGCACGAAATACAGGCCGTCGCCCTGCGCATCTTTTACACCCCCTTAGTCCCATTTCAAAATGGCTTAACAGTAAGAGATGTCAAGATCTGGAAAGGGAATCGGTCTTTGTTTAAGAGGGCTTATCTTTTGAGGTTTTGCAATCCCGGCCACCGCTTGCCCAGCTGGCCAGATCGCCCCGGAAGCTCACATCCAGCGGCTTATCCAGCCGGCGGTTCTGAGCCGTGACCGTTGACCCCGTCAGGTTGCTGTCGATCGAGATCCGGAACGCCTGCAGCCCGCGCTTTCCGTTCGGGTCTTTCTGATAGATGATAATCGTTGCCGATGTACTGCCCGGCGCAACATCTGCATGAAAACCGTGATTGGTCAGTTTCGGCGCGGCCGGCTTGAACCAGCAGGCGCGGATCTGTTGGGCGAGCTGTGTGTAGACCGTGATCGGCGGATCGTCCCATTGCGTGATTTTTGGCGCATAGGCTGTTGCCGTGAAAAGTTTCACGTCAGACAGGTTCGGCAATGCAAGGCCTGCCTGCTGTGTCTCGCCATTGTCGGATGAAGAAGCCGTTTGCGTGTCTCCGTCCGTCTTGCGGACCAGGTTCCGAACGGGCAAAGGCGGGCCGTCACCGCTACCCGGCTCGGCAGTTCCGTCTTCACCCAGCGAAGCCGTCTCGATCCCGTCGCTGTCATTGCCGCCGCCGAACACGGAGAATTGCGGAACGCTGAGATTTTGCGCGCAGCCGCTGAGCGCTGCAATCAGCACAAATCCGCAAAGCTTGTAAAATCTATCCATGCCCTCGCGACGCTCTTCGAAACTGCCGAACCCAAATAAAGACAGAACAAGCTTAAAGCACGGGCTCGCGTAAGCTCAACAGATTCGCGTTTTAGTCAGCCCCGTCGCGCCGTGTCTAATATGCGCCGGCGCAATTGACAACAGGTCGGGTAAATTCGGCGCTTTTATAGCGTTTCTATGGGCTTTGATAAATTTCTTCTTTGTGAGCGGCAAATATCACACGGGGACAGCGCGACACTCCGGCTAACTAGAGCGTGTCGCGGCGAATGGTATTCCCCGGAACGCTTTAGGTGTTTGTGTTAGCGTGTCTTTTGTCCCA
>CAZMAC010000091.1:0-9610 GCA_964564085.1 uncultured Hyphomicrobiaceae bacterium | reverse complement strand
GATTGAATGAGCCTCCAGGATCGTATCCCGTATTGAAGCGGTCAGGATCTTCCGCCTGCCACTGAGGCGGCGCACCATAGCGGGGCGGTTCCGTTTCACGCTCAAGGGCGTTTGCAATATGTCCCCTTAGATGGAAAACCGCGTGCAGCGCCTTGCCAAGCGTGAAACCGATCAGAGAGAGCACGCCCGGCCCATCGCCTGAGCGCCAACGCGTGATCAACCCAAGCTCATGCCGCCCGATTCCGGACGCGCGCATCAGCGCCCACAGGCCGAAGAAACCAGCGATCAGCCCCCCGGCCGCCGCCGCAATCCGTTCGTGAAGAAATCCGCCGATCGTCAGAAAAAAGGACTTGCCGATATCGCCGATGACGCCGCCGAGGCCATGAACGAGGAGCCAGCGTTCTGGCTTGGGGATCATGCTTAAAGCGCACGCGATCAATACGAGCGAGACGGTCCACATCGCAAGACGGTGTCGCGGATTGGTAATCATGTCGCCGGACAGCAGCGAGATGCCCCAGGCGGCTGGCGGCAGAAACAGGGCGATGGAGCTAAGGCCGAGGACCTGAAACAACATATCCGCAAGCGAGGCGCCGATTTCGCCGAGGAGATTGCTCGGCACGCCGCCGGTTGCGCGATTGAGGCTCGGATCGCCAATCGACCAGCTGGCGAGGCTGACCCATCCGATCACCGCCATAGCCAGCAAAGCGATACCCGCAAGCCGCATGGGCAGCTTGTGAATCTCATTGTCCATGCCGCCGGGAAGGATGCGGCCTGAATCGCTGATATGGTAATCGGACATAATCTCAACTCAGAAAACTGGCCAGTCTTTCAAAAGCCTGCCGGGTGAGCGCGAGATCGTCGACCAAAGCAATGCGAACATAGTCTGCCCCAGGATTGCGACCGCTCGAATCTGTCTGCGCGAGGTAGGCTCCTGGTAACACTTTGACACCGCATCCTTTCCAAAAGGTTTTCGCGGCGGCTTCTCCACCGCCCAAATGACCCACTTTGGACCAAATAAAGAAAGCGCCCTCCGGATCGGCGAATTGGAGCGATCCACCGAGAATCTCGTGGGCCGCTGCAAATTTTGCCGCATAGAGCGCGCGGCTCTCCCGGGCGTGGATCTCATCGGACCATAGCACCGCCGAGGCGTGCTGGACCGGCAAAGGCATTTGCGGCGCCGCGACATTGCGAAAACGGGCGAAAGGCGCAAGGAACTCCTGATCTCCGGCGATAAAGCCTGAACGCAGGCCGGGAACATTTGAGCGCTTGGATAGTGAATTAAAGACTAACACGTTTGAGAAGCTGCCGTTTTGGCAATAGGCGGCCTCCAATCCGCCGGGCGGCGGCGTTTGCGCATAGATCTCCGAATAGCACTCGTCCAAAAACAGTAGAAAATTATGCTCGCGGGCCAGATTCACCGCCGACGCAAGATAATCGGGCGTTGCAACCGAGCCTTGAGGATTGGCCGGTGAGGCAAGGTAAAAAGCCGCCGTCCGGGAAAGAAGGTCGGGCGCGATTGCATCGAGATCGGGCAGAAAGCCGGTTTCTTCATCGGCGGCCAGGAAAACCGGCTCCGCACCGCCCGCAAGAGCCGCAGCCAAATAAGCCTGATAGAAGGGATTTGGCATCAGTACGACAGGCCGGGCCAGATCGGGACGCCGGGCAATGGCCGGAAAAATGGCCGTGAACAAGCCTTCTCTTGAGCCGCTTAGCGGTAAAATGTGGCGCTCCGGGTCGATCATGCCGCTTAACGCCTTATAGCGTCGCTCGATCCATGCCCCGATTGCCGATTGCAACTCTGGCGTCCCATGGATCGGGGGGTATTTCGCATAGCCAGAAAATGCCTCCTGCAAGGCTTCGGCCAGCATATCCGGCATTGCATGGCGCGGTTCGCCAATCGTCATATTGATGGGGGGTAAGTCTGGTTCCAGCCCATCGAGCAGCGTTCTCACACGAAAGAACGGAGACGCAATCATCCGCTCCAATTCGCACATTTGCGATGGCTTAGCCTCGTTCTGAATCATTCGCCCTCTCCGAAATAGAGTGAATTTAGCTTTTCAATTCATGGGCGTGTTTCGGTTTATTGCACGCCTAAGTTTAGAATTGAGAAAGAGCCTTTTGATAAGATTTGCCATCAGCCTCTAGGCTGTTCCGATCCTTTTGGCCAGATGGAAGTATTAGCGTGAAGGGCATCGTTTTCACAGAGTTCCTCGAAATGGTCGAGGCCAGTCACTCGCCAATCTTTGTCGAAGATCTCATCGAGGAGTCCGATTTACCGTCCAAAGGTGCTTACACATCAGTGGGAACTTACCCGCATTGTGAGATGGTGAGCCTGGTTACCAATCTTTCAAAGCGGACATCAGTGCCAATACCGGCGCTTATTAAATCTTATGGCTCCTATTTGTTTAATAGGTTTCACCTTCGGTACCCGCATTTCTTTGACGAGACACTTAATTCTTTCGATTTTTTGGAAAAAGTCGAAACTCACATTCATAGGGAAGTCAGAAAGCTCTATTCCGACGCTGAACTGCCGTCATTCATTATCGAATCTAAGAGCCCTGATTATTTTTCGATGATCTATCAGTCAAAGCGTCCCTTTGGCGATCTTTGCGAAGGGCTGATCTTGGGCTGTCTGGAGCATTTCGGTGAGGTTGCCGAGGTAAAACGCCAGGATCTGCAAAGTGAACCCCTGACCCAGGTGCGTTTCGAAATTCTTAAAGATCGTGTCTGAGCGATGGAACGGCGTCTTGCCCGCGAGATTGAAAGCCGCAAGCAAGCGGAGAACCTGCTGGAGAAAAAGAGCCAGGAGCTTTACCTCAAAAACCAGCAGCTCGAACATTATTCCCGAGAGCTTCAAGAACAGGTCGAAGTCTTTGGCGTCATTCTCGATGCAGTCCCTGACGTCGTCATTACCTGTAACGAAAAACTGCTTATTGAAACGGTCAACAGCTCAGCTTTCGATCTGCTCGGCTACACGCAGAAAGAATTTTTGGGAACGCGTCTGACCGAGTTTATCCCCGGCCTTGCGGATTACAAAGTAACTCTGGCGAAAGACGCATTTATCATTTCAGATATCGCGGTCCGCAAATGTGATGGAAACGACATCGACACAGAGCTGCGCGGCAGGAAAACCAGACTTCACGAAAAGCCACTGACCGTTATCGTGCTTCACGATCTGCGTGAGCGCAAAGCCTCCGAAAGGATGAAAGAGAAGGTCTACCGACAGCTCCATGAGTCACGACGTCTCGAAGCCATCGGAGCTCTTTCCAGCGGGATTGCCCATGAACTGAATACGCCGATTCAATTCATTGGTGACAATATCAAATTCATCGGCCTTTCGCTGGAGAAGATCCATAGCTCTTACAACCATTATCACCAGCTCAAGGTTCAGTGCGAGAGCCAGAAACTCCTCGAAGATTACGTAAAGCAGATCGACAATTTCAACGACAAGATCGATCTGTCTTTTTTAATAAACGAAATCTACGCGGCCATGCGGGAAACGATGGACGGCATTCGGGATGTCCGCGATATCGTCCTGCTTATGAAAGAATTCGCCCATCCCGGTACGGGCGATCCCGAGGCGACTGACATCAATGCAGTTATCAATGGCGCAGTCACCATCTGCCGCAGCCGCACAAAAAATACCGTTACCGTCGATGTGACTCTTTCGCCCTGCGTGCCTCCGGTGATCTGCCGCAGGGGACAAATTCAGCAGGTCCTCATGAATTTGATCATCAATGCGGTTGAAGCAATCGAGGAAAAGGGCCTGAAATCCGGGCGAATTCATATCGTGACAAAGCTGTCGGACGCTTATTTGAGAGTTGAGATCAGCGATACCGGGCCCGGTATACCCGATACGCTTCGCGAGAAGATCTTCGATCCCTTTTTTACCACCAAGAAGGTCGGCAAGGGGACCGGACAAGGATTGGCGCTGGCGAAAGATATCATTGTTCAACAGCACGGCGGACGACTCTTTCTCGAAGAAAAGCTCGGCTTTTCAACCTGTTTTGTCATCGAGCTGCCGGTCGAGCCTCAGCAAAATTCCGGCCTCGATGAGAGGGGAGACAATGCGCCGGCCTGATGAAAAAATTCTGCTGGTGGACGATGAGCCGCGTATCCTGGCGGGGCTGCGGCGGCGTCTGTCGGATCGCTTTCACATTCTGACGGCGGAAAGCGCGGATGAGGCCATTCGGATTGTTGAAAGCGGCGAACATGTTGGCGCCATTGTCGCGGATATGCGGATGCCCGAGCGCGACGGGCTCGATATGCTGGTTGAAGTCACGGAAAAATGGCCAAACATCCGCCGACTGATGCTCACCGGCAATACAGATCAGGAAACGGCTGTGGCTGCAGTCAATCGCGGGGGCGTCTTCCGCTTCTTCAGAAAACCGTGTGACGCCGATCAGCTTGCAGCGGCACTCACCGAAGCGCTCGATGAGTTTCGTTTCCTGACCACCTCGACATCCCAACGCCGGTCTCTCGAAATCAAGGCCGAAGCGGGTGAGCGTGCGCGCAAAAACTTCCTTTCCATGATGAGTCACGAGCTGCTCACTCCGCTAAACCATGTGCTCGGCTTTTCATCCATGCTTGAGATGAAACTTCAAAACACCGACGAGCGGGAGGCTATGCAATATCTGACCCATATCAAGGATAGCGGCGAGACCTTGCTCAAGATGGTTCAGCGCGTCCTCGAAATTGCCCGCCTGACTTCGGACGATGCGCCTCACGAACGCCAGCTCATAGACGTCGGTTCTCTTATCACTGAGGAATTGAGCAAGATCCGCCAGAAAGCGGATGCGCAACATATCAGCATGGGGTTTCAGGCGCCGGCCGAACCTGTCCTTATCCTCACCAATCAATATGAACTGCGTATTGCGCTCAGTGAGCTTCTCGATAATGCCGTCAAATTCAACCGGCCGGGCGGTCATGTTTCCGTCGCCGCAACAAGCAAAAACGATCAGCTCACGATCCGGATTGCAGACACCGGTATTGGCTTGACAGAGGAAAGCGTCGAGCGTGCTTTGGGATTGTTCAGTCAGGGCGAGGATTGTGAGACCCGCTGTTTCGATGGCATCGGGCTGGGTTTAACCTTCGCAGCCATCTTCGCCCGGGCCTATGACGGGCGACTCGACATCGAAAGCGAGAAAGATACCGGGACCGCTATTATTCTGACGATCGCGTGTTCTGGCGATCAGACTGACCTTGCAAAACCTGCTTGAAACTCTTCAATAAATTCGCCTTCGCATTACGACCGCGCGACGAGAATACAGCCAGCCGCAATCAGAAATGTGCCGACCATCCGGAGCGGTGTGACGGTTTCCTGCAGCAGGAAAACACCAAAGAGCATAACGACGATAAAGCTGACGCCGACAAACGGATAGGCCAGCGACAGATCGACCTTGGACAAAATCCAGAGCCAAACGGCGATACTGGCGCCGTAAATCGCCAGTCCGGTCCAGACCAATGGCGAGGAGGCAACGGCAATGAAAAGGCTCTTGGCTCCCCCTTGGGTTGCGGCCGCAACTGCGGGGCTACTCATTCCGAGTTTGAGCGCGAGCTGGGCACATGCCGAGGCCGTCACGGTCGCCAGGATCAGGGCCAGTGTCAATATCGACATCTCAGAACATTGGTATAACGCGCGATCACCACCACAAGGATGCAAAGAACCCCCGCGAGTTGGCTCGCCCGGTCATGAAGCGCAAATTCAACCGGATCTTCGTCGACATCCCCACGTCTCGCCGCAACCCAGATCCGGTTGGTCCAGAAGATCATGACAAGGCAAAGCCCCCAAAGGACATCCCGGCTTGCATATTCCCTCTCGACCTCAGGGCTATTGATGAAGAGGGCGAGAACGACGACCGAAGCCGTTGCATTGGCAACGCCCAGAATAAACATCGTATCGCTGTCGGCGCCGAAATAGCCGCGCCCAAGTGCTGCATCATTTCGGCCATTCATCTTATGCAGCTCAACAAAGCGTTTCAGATAGGCTAGGCTGATGAACAAAAAGATACAAAATGCCAGAAGCCAAGACGATAGGACAACGCCGATTGCAACAGCCCCGGCCAGCACCCGCAACATGTAGAGAAAAGAAAGAGTGAGCACGTCTGCTGTGAAAACTTGCTTGAGATAAAAGGAATAAGACAGGCTCAACGCGAAATAGAGCGCAAGAACCAGAATAAATTTCCCCGGCAGCAAAATGGCCGCAAGCAAGATCGATAATGCCGGAAGTCCGAGGGCCCCGGCCATTCCCCAGGCGGGCGAAAGTTCGCCCGAGGCAATCGGGCGATGGCGTTTGATTTCGTGATTGCGGTCGGCCTCGCGATCCCAAAGATCGTTGATGAAATAGCCGCCCGACGCGCAAAGGCTGAAACAGATAAAGCCAAGACTGGCCGCAAGAATCGCTGCAGGGTTTTCATATTCATGCGCCGTCAGCAAAGGCACGAAGATCAGAAAATTCTTCGCCCAATGCTGGACTCTCATCGTCCGGACGAATGCGCTGACCCTGACTGGCTCTTCTGCCAAACTCAAACTGTCTCTCCTTCAGACCACGAAGATTTTAGCCTCAATCAATCCAAACTCATGACCAATAGTGTGTTTCCATCATTTGGCGGGGGCACGCGCGGAAATATACGCAGACTTACTTACCATCTTGAATGTTTGCTCTCAGCTTCGACGCGCAATTAAGCCTGAAAACCATTGCATTCGGTTTCACGCTTAGCAGTTTCGATGACGCAAGCCAAATGCTTGCATGTCATAAAGTTTAACACCATAGCAATGCCGAATTTTCGCGCCCTCGTATCGACTTGTTCAACCATTGTTCAAAAGCTATGCTGGATATTGCTAATTGACCCGCCCGTTACCCTTAGCCGTCTTTCAACCGAATTGTGATTTGCTGAGTTTATAGCGAAGATGAACCCTGAGAAGGACATATCCGAAGAGCCCAACAAGCCGCATCGGCGCGGCGCGGCTATCCTAGCCGGATTTATCATCGCCTCCCTATCTATCCTATTATCATTGCTGATTGCCGAGGGCGGGTTCCGCATTGCAAATGGCACGCCACTGCTGGATTCGCGCAACTGGCGGCTGGACGGGATCAGGACGAAAAGGATCGGCGACAGAGCCATCCCAAATCCGAAACTCGGCTGGACGCTCCAACCCGATTACCGGAGTGAAGGATTCAACACGATCGAACACGGTATCCGGCAAAATTTTGATGAGCAGACGGTCCGAACCGGCAGCATTCTGGCCGTCGGGGATTCCTTCACGGAAGGATTTGAGGAGGTGGTGGACGCAAATACCTGGCCCGCTCACCTGGAGAAAAAGCTTGGCGTGCCCGTTATCAATGGCGGCGTTGCCGGATATGCCACGGACCAAATCGTCTTGAGAGCCGAGCAGCTCTTACCGCTGATCGATCCGAAAACGCTCATTATCGGCTTTACGGAGGTCGATATCTCCCGTGCGGCGCTTGCAGAAGCCGGTGCGCCGAAGCCGTATTTTAGCGTTGAGAATAATCAGCTGATCTATCATCCGCCTGGTCCGCTTGTGGCCAAGATTAAGGAAAGTCTCGTGGGCTCGGCCGTTCGCAGCGTGCTTGGCTATTCTTTCCTCGCCAATCATCTGATGAGCCGTTTGGCCCCTAAATTCTGGTATCCGTCCGAAGCGTCGGTTTACGAAGAGGTCGAAAACAACCCGATCGACGTGACCTGCCGCCTGCTGCAGCGTCTGAAAAACAAAACCGATCAAGAGAAAATCCGTCTGCTGTTATTCCTCCAATATGGCGGCGAGCTTGTTTTAGAGGAACCGGCGATTGTCGACGATATGCGGGTTGTTGCCGATTGCGCGCAAAAATATGGGATCGAAATTGTCGATCAGTTTGCGCCGCTAAAGAAGCTAACGGGCGGCAATCCGCATGCCGTGGCCGAATATTATGTTCTTCATGGTGAGGAATTCGGCCATATGTCTTCGAAAGGCAACGAGCATGCGGCAAACCTTTTGCTGGAGGCCATCAATCAGAAACGCAGCCCTTTGAATGCTGCGCCCGAAGACGAGAAGCCGCTTCAGAATTAAGAGCGGGGTTTCAGCTAAGGAGCCCTGTCAAGACGCGAGCGGGGCCTAAATCGCGGCCCATTTTCCGATGATAGGGCACCGGAACGCCGAAGAGCGAATAGACCGAGTTCACGACAGAGCCTATGGTCAGGTAGTCCTGAATATCGAAACTCTCCGGCAGATCATCGCGCAGCTGCATGGTTTTGAAATCGAAGGGTCGGCCCATCGTTTTCTCAAGCACGGGATCGACAGCAAGATGGGCTTTCGATACCGGCGCGCCAGTGCCCGCAAGATCGGAAGCACCCACGACGAACCCGGTTCGCACGCCTTTTCCACCGAGCAAGATTGAATTGGCGTACTGATTATGATTGGTGCCTGTCGCATCGATTGGCATATCGGGTGCGCGCATGGTACGGCCGAATTCGCTGGCGATCATGATCGTCGTTACGTCGAACATGGAGCGTTTGGCATCGTAAGGCGTCTCGGCAAGCCCTTGAAGCAGCGCCGCAATCTTGGAGATGGCGCTGCTGAACAGCTCAGGCTGTGATTTCGCCAGTTCAGGCGCATGCACGTCGAATTGCTCCGGCAAAACATAGATGGCGGCGCGCGATAAAGACAGCCGGAAACATTCAGCGATAAGCGCAATGCCCTGCCGTTCGGCGCTATGCGTAGGATCGACCTGGGAAAGCGCTGCCAGCTTGCGGTGTACCTCGGGCGAATTGTCAAAGGCGGAGCGCATTAATCGCGCGCCTTTGGAGATCGCACCTTCACCTTTCGCGGTTTCGTCGATACGCAAGCGGATGAATGCCGTCAGCGGGTCATCGGCGTGAGCGGGCGGGAGCTGCTTCAAACGCTCCGGCAAGCCACGCAGAACTTTGGGTTCGAGCGGAATGACGCCCGACTGATTGCGCGCGGTGTAATCGGCTCTTTCCGCAGGAATAATGGCGTCGACAGCGTCCGGCTTGCGTCCCGTTTCGGGCAGGTTGAGATGCGGGATGAAGCTGTCCCCGCCGAACGGATCGCCCGTGAAAAGAAAGTTCATATTCTGCGTATGGCCGTCGAAGCTCGGCGTCATGACCACGCCGTTGAGAACGCTAAAGCGATCTTTGAACGGAGCAAGCGGCTTGACGAGGCGCGTTGCGGGCGCGCTGACGCCGTTCCTGCCTTCCCAGGGAACAGGGTCCTGGCCGAGATAGTTCTGAATTTTCCCCGCAGCCGTCATCGCCAAGGGCCGGGCATCGAACATGTAAGAACAGTCGGCGCCTCCACTAAGCACAATCATGAGAAAGAAATGCGGATCATCAGTCATCGCCTCAGCATTGGCGCGGCCTAAAAAGCTCACATTCGGCAGAACGAGCGTCGCTGCTCCTGAGAGCCCGAATTGAAGAAAATCGCGTCTTGTGCGCCGCATGAGACGGGTCCTCAATTCTGAAGCAGGAAATAAGGATTGAGCATCACAGCGACCGTCATCGCTTCGATCGACTCCGATGGCTTACGCTTTGCTTAAGTATCGCGCACGAAATCACGCCAGATCTCATATTCGCTTTTCGGCGCGTTGTAGCCC